>CAILCO010000040.1 GCA_903832735.1 uncultured Sterolibacterium sp. | reverse complement strand
AGTCGCCCAGCGCGTAACCGCTTTTTTGTCGCATCGTCCAATCGACTTTTGACCATCACGCATATCTCCAAATACCTTGATAAGGATATAACGCATGAGGTCAAGATTGGTTGTCATGATTTAGGGAAAGATCAATAATCACGCTGGCGACGCTCGGCATCCAGCGCATGGGCGAAATAAACTCGGAGGTCGAAGTGCTGACCAAGTTCCGCGTTCCCAACACCTTGTCCGCCAGCGACATGCTCCATGGCGCCAATCTGGCCGCCAGGTCCTACCGCAATGCCTTGCTGGTGACCAAGGAAGATGAGGTCCGGAAGGAACTCGAAACGGCACAGAAGGCGCGCCAGCAGATTAGCGATGCACAGGAAAAGCTCGAAAAGAACCTCAGCACCGAAAAGGGCAGGGAGTTGTTCAAGACTATCGTCAATGTCCATGCTCCGTACGGTGCTGTTCAGGAAAAGCTGACCGATCTCATCAAGGGCGGCAAACATGAAGAAGCCGTCGCCTTGCTGATGACGGATGTCCGGCCCAAGCAACTCGCCTTCATGCAGGCCGTTCAGGAGATGATCGAATTCCAGAAAGAGGGCGCCGCAAAATCAGCCAAGGCCGCCCTGGATGCCTACGAGTCCGGCCGAAAGCTTATCCTAATGCTTTCCGTGATAGCTACCCTGCTCGCCATCGGTATCGCGTTCTGGATCACGCGCAGCATCACCCGCCCGGTCGGCGAAGCGGTGGCTGTGGCCAACAGTCTGTCCGACGGCGACCTGACGGTGAAGATCGAGGTCGACTCGACGGATGAGACCGGCCAGTTGAAGCTCGCCATGCAGACCATGGTCGGCAAACTGGCGCACATCATCGCCGAAGTGCGCAGCTCGGCGGAAGCCTTGTCATCGGCCTCCGAGGAAGTTTCGGCCACCGCCCAGTCGCTGTCGCAAGGCGCCTCCGAGCAGGCCGCCAGCGTCGAGGAGACGACCGCGAGCATGGAGCAGATGACCGCCTCGATCGCCCAGAACAGCGAGAACGCCAAGGTCACCGACGGCATGGCATCGAAGTCCTCGGTCGAAGCCAGCGAAGGCGGCAAGGCGGTGAAGGAGACGGTCGAAGCCATGAAGCAGATCGCCGGCAAGATCGGCATCATCGACGACATCGCCTACCAGACCAACCTGCTCGCCCTGAACGCCGCGATCGAAGCGGCCCGGGCCGGCGAGCATGGCAAGGGCTTCGCCGTGGTCGCGGCCGAAGTGAGGAAGCTCGCCGAACGCTCGCAGGTCGCGGCGCAGGAGATCGGCCAGCTCGCGGGCTCCAGCGTGAAGATGGCGGAGCAGGCAGGCAAACTACTCGACGAGATGGTGCCCTCGATCCGCAAGACGTCTGATCTGGTGCAGGAGATCGCCTCGGCCAGCCAGGAGCAGTCCTCCGGCGTCGGCCAGATCAACGACGCCATGACCCAGCTCAACCAGGCCACCCAACAGGCCGCCTCCGCCTCCGAGGAGCTCGCCGCCACCGCCGAGGAAATGGGCGGCCAGGCCGAACAGTTGCAGCAGTTGATGCAGTTCTTCAAGGTCGAGGATGGCGGCGCCAGTGTCACCACCGCCATCCGCCGTCCTGCCGCAGCCGGGCGCAGCGCGCCGGCCAAGGCTCGCACTGTCGGCGGCAAGAGCCAGACGGCGAGCGTCAACGCGCAGGATTTCGAGCGTTTCTGAGCGGAGGCCATCATGGGACAACTGACAGCAGCGGCGAAGATGCCGGCCGCCACGGCCAACGTGACCAATGCGGAGATCCAGCAGTACCTGACTTTCCTGTTGGGCGGCGAGATGTACGGCCTGGCCATCCTCAACGTCAAGGAGATCATCGAATACGGCAGCCTGACCGAGATCCCGATGATGCCCAGCTTCATCCGCGGCGTCATCAACCTGCGCGGCGCCGTGGTGCCGGTGGTCGATCTCCTGGCCCGCTTCGGCGGCAAACAGAGCGAGATCAGCCGGCGCAGCTGCATCGTCATCGTCGAGATGGCGAGTGACGAGGGCCGCCAGGACATCGGCGTGGTGGTCGATGCGGTGAGCGAAGTGCTGGAAATTTCCGCTGGCGAGATCGAGCCGACGCCCGCCTTCGGCGCCAAAATCCGCACCGACTTCATCGCCGGGATGGGCAAGGTCGCCGGCAACTTCGTCATCCTCCTGAACATCCAGCGCGTCCTCTCCTCGGATGAGATGGCCATGCTGGCCAATGCCGGCGACGGCGGCAGGGACGGTGAAACGGACCGGAGTGCGTCCGGTGCGCCGCAGCACGCCTGACCCCCGCCTCGCCGATGAGCAAGATCAAGGTACTGATCGTCGACGACTCCGCGGTGGTGCGGCAGGTCGCCAGGGAAGTGCTGGCTGCCGATCCCGGCATCGAGGTCATCGGTGTCGCCGCGGACCCGCTGATCGCGCTGGTGCTCATGAAGCAGTGCTGGCCCGACGTCATCGTGCTCGACATCGAGATGCCGCGCATGGACGGTCTTACCTTCCTGCGCAAGATCATGGCGGAACATCCGACGCCGGTGGTGATCTGTTCGACCCTGACCGACAAGGGCGCCGAGACCACGCTGGAAGCGCTGGCCGCCGGGGCGGTGAACATCATCACCAAGCCGAAGCTGGGCCTGAAGCAGTTCTTGCAGGACTCCTCCAACGACATCGTTGCCGCGGTGCGCGCGGCCGCGCATGCCAATGTGCGCCGCCTGGCGGGTCTGGCAGCCGCTACCGCCGCAGCGGTCGCAAAACCGCCTAGCCCAAAACTCTCCGCCGATGCGGTCCTGGCCAGCGCACCGTTCCATCGCGCCATGACCAGAACGACCGATGCGGTGGTCGCCATCGGTACCTCGACCGGCGGGACGCAGGCCCTGGAAGCGGTGCTCACCAAGCTGCCGGCGGTATGCGCCGGCATCGTCATCGTCCAACACATGCCGGAAAAATTCACCGCCCTGTTCGCCCAGCGCCTGAATAGCATCTGCGCCATCGAGGTGCGCGAAGCCAGGAACGGCGACCGCGTTCTTCCCGGCCTTGCCCTGATCGCGCCCGGCGGCCGCCACATGATGCTGCGTCGTTCCGGCGCGCAATATCAGGTCGAGGTCACGGACGGCCCCCTGGTCAATCGCCATAAGCCCTCGGTCGACGTGCTGTTCCGCTCGGTGGCACAGGCGGCCGGTTGCAACGCGCTGGGTATCATCATGACCGGGATGGGCGACGACGGAGCCCGCGGCATGCGCGAAATGCACGAGGCTGGAGCGACCACAGTCGCCGAGGACGAATCGAGCTGCGTGGTGTTCGGCATGCCCAAGGAAGCGATCAAGCTGGGCGGGGTCGACAAGGTTGTGCCGCTCAATCATATTCCGCACGAAATCATCGGTTATGCGCCGATCCCGACGCTGCGCTAGCTTCCGGTGACGGCGCTCGCACTTCGAATCTCCTGCGGGTAGGAATATTCCTAGCGGGCCTAGTCTCCCTCCGACAAGAACTTTAAACATCCGCCGATGGTTTCCCGGCGGCTGTCGCGGCATCATGACCAGGATACTTGGACCTCCTATGATCCCGACAAAACTCCTGGCCCGCGACCGCCGCCACCTTGCCGAATGGCTGCTTCTCCTCGCCACCCTGTTGGGGCTAGGCGTTGTAATCGCTTATCTCCGTGGCGGGCTGTTGCTGTTCGTCATGCTCTCTCTGGTTGCCGTCCTGGCGCTGGTTTCCTACCAGCGGCGTTGCCGCGCCGCAGACCGCCTGGCGCACCACCACGATGTGGAGCGACGAACGGCGGAACGGGCGCTCGCCGCCAGCGAAGCCAGGCTGAGCGCGATCATTACTTCGACACCGGATTCCCTGTTGATCAGTGATGCGGCCGGCATCATTACCCTGGCCAACCAACAAGTCGAGCGCCTGCTCGGCTACTCGAATGCCGAACTGTTCGGCCAATCGATCGAAGTCCTGGTGCCTGACCATTTGCGCGCCCACCATCCGGCGCTGCGCGCTCAGTTTGCCGACTCGCCGGAGGTTCGCCGGATGGGCAATGGCCGAGCCATCAAGGCGCGCCGGAAGGATGGCAGCGAAGTCGAAGTGGAAATCAGCCTGGGCCGGATAGAAACAGAACAAGGCCTGTTCTTCGCCTGTACCTTGCGCGACATCAGCGAGCGCATCCTGGCCGAATCCGATCTGCGCATTGCCGCCACCGCTTTCGAGTCGCTGGAAGGGGTGATGGTCACCGATGCGAATTCGGTCATCCTGAAAGTCAATCGCTCGTTCACCGAGATCACGGGATACACGGCCGAGGAAGTCATCGGCAAGACACCGCGGCTGTTGAAGTCGGGCCGTCACGGCGCGGATTTTTATCGTGAGATGTGGGAAACCATCAAGCGCACGGGCGCTTGGCGGGGAGAGATCTGGGACCGGCGCAAGAATGGCGAGGTGTATCCGAAATGGCTGACCATCTCGGCGGTGACGGACGAGCATAATGCCGTGACCCATTACATCGGTGCGCACCTGGACATCACGGAACGCAAGAGGGCCGAAGACAAGATCAATGAGTTGGCCTACTTTGACCAGCTGACCGGCCTGCCCAACCGGACACTGCTGCAAGATCGCCTGAAACAGGCCATGACGGCCAGTGACCGCAGCGCCTGTCATGGTGCGCTGCTGTTCATCGATCTGGATAATTTCAAGACGCTCAACGACACGCTCGGCCACGACGTCGGTGACCAACTGCTCAAGCAGGTCGCGCAGCGCCTGAAGCTCTGCGTGCGCGAGGGCGACACCGTGGCGCGACTGGGCGGCGATGAATTCGTGGTGATACTGGAAAATCTGAGCACCAGCAGGAGAGAGGCCGCCATCGGTACCGAAACGGCGGCCGAGAAGATCCTTGCCGCGTTCAGCCAGATGTACCGATTCGGCCAGGCGGCTCACTACAGCACGGCGAGCATCGGTTCCACCTTGTTCAAGGGATCGGCGCTATCGACCGACGACCTGATGAAGCAGGCCGACCTGACGATGTACAAGGCCAAGGAAGCGGGGCGCAACAAACATCGTTTCTATGACCCGGTGATGGGCGTCGCCGTGAAGGAGCGCGTCGAGCTGGAGCGTGATCTGCGGGAAGCTCTGGAGGCGAAGCGCTTCGTGCTTCACTATCAGGCCCAGGTGGTCGGCAATGGCCGCGTCACCGGCGCCGAGGTTCTGGTGCGCTGGCAGCATCCGCAACGCGGCCTGGTGTCGCCTGGCGAATTCATCCCCCTGGCCGAAGATACCGGATTGATCCTGCCCCTGGGTCATTGGGTCCTGGAAACCGCCTGCGCTCAATTGGCAAGGTGGGCCACACGAGCCGCCACGGCCCATCTCACGCTCGCGGTGAATGTCAGCGCCAAGCAGTTCCGTCAAGCCGAATTTGTCAATCAGGTGCTGGCGGTTCTGACCAAGACCGGCGCCAATCCCAAGCGACTGAAGCTGGAACTGACCGAGAGCCTGCTGGTACATAACGTCGAGGATATCGTCGAAAAAATGTTTGCGCTGAAGGCCAAGGGCGTGGGCTTCTCGCTGGACGACTTCGGCACCGGCTATTCCTCTCTGTCTTATCTGAAACGGCTGCCGCTGGACCAGTTGAAGATTGACCAGTCTTTCGTGCGTGACTTGCTCATCGATCCCAATGATATGGCGATTGCCAAAACCATCATTGCCCTGGCCCGGAGCCTGGAACTGGGCGTGATCGCCGAGGGCGTTGAAACCGCAGAGCAGCGGGATTTCCTGGCAAGCTCAGGCTGCCATGCCTATCAGGGCTATCTCTTCAGCTGGCCATTGCCGCTGGAGGGCTTTGAGCGATATGCAGATATTTTGCGCGCGGCATGACAGCGGTTGCCTGGGGAAACTCCCGGGAGGGAGTTTCCGCCGCAGCGTGCACCGCAGCGTCCACAACAGTCCCCCCTATCGCCGCGCTTTAGAACGAGCAGGGACACTCCATGCCCCAGCTGCCGCTGTCGCTGATGATCAACGGATGCTGATGCGTGGCTGCCGCGGCGCCAAACTTCGGCGGCTCCATGCCTGAGCGCTTGTAATACTGGCCGAAGGACCTGATCGGCAGCCAGTCCTGCGCCATCGGCGGCGCCGCGGGCGACAGTTTGGCGTAGGGTCCGGCGCCATAGACCACCTTGCCGCCAACCACGGTCAGCAACGCTTCGAGTTCCTTGATCGCGTCCTCGGGAATGCTGAAATAGTCGGCGGACAGGACCACCAGATCGGCGAGCTTGCCCGCCTCCAGCGTCCCCTTCCGCGCTTCCTCCGAGGACACCCAGGCGCCGCCGGAGGTGTACAGGCGCAGCGCCTCGTGTCTGTCGAGCAGGTTGTGCGCGCCATTGAGCTTCGCGCCGCCCAGCGTCCTTCCCGTGATCAGCCAATGCACGCCGACCCAGGGATTGTAGGTGTTGGCCCGGTTGGCGTCGGTGCCCGCGGCCAGCGGGATGCCCATCGCGCGGATCCGGGCGATCGGCGGCGCATCGGCCGCGACCTTGTCGCCGTAGCGCTTGACGAAGGCCTCGCCGTCGGTGGACATGCGGTTCTGGATGTTGATGCTGCCGCCCAGGGCGGCGACCCGCTCCAGGGTTTTCGGCTGTATCGTTTCGCAATGGTCGAGGCCCCAGCGCAGGCCTTGCAAGGGCACCTCGCGGTTGACCTGTTCGAGCACGCCGAGGATGCGCTGCGCGGTGTAGTCGAAGCTGGCGTGCATGCGAAACGGCCAGCGCTCGCCGGCGATGAACTTCGCCACGGCGGTGAGTTGCCCCTCCATCACCGGCGGGATGACCGCGGGATCCTTGTCGAAATTGGTGACGTCGCCGGCGGCCCAGACGATGTATTCGCCCGCGCCGATCATGCGGAAATAATCGTTGCCCTGGCCGAGCTTCACCAGCTTCGACCATTTCTGGTAGTTCTCCAGTTCGCGACCGCCGGCCTGCGCGAATAGCGTGTAGCCGATGCGCAGGGTGAGCTGGTCGTCGGCGGCCAGCTTGGCGATCGCCTGATAGTTGTCGGGATAATTCTGCCCACCGCCGCCGGCGTCGATGACGCTGGTGATGCCGAGGCGGTTGTGCTCGCGCATGAAATGCCGGGTCGAGATCGCCTGGTCTTCTTCCGACAGGCGCGGAATCTTCAGCCAGGCGCCGACCAGGGCCACCAGTCCGACGGTCGCGGCCAGGAGGCCGGTCGGATTGCCCGAGGCATCGCGCTCGATCACGCCGCCGAAGGGATTGGGCGTGTCCTTGTTCCAGCCGAGCACCTTCAGTCCGGCGCGATTCACCCAGGCGCGGTCGTAAAGATGCATCACCATCGCCGGCGTGTCGCCGGTCGCGGCATTGATCTCGTCCAGGGTCGGGAAACGCTTTTCGGCGAACTGCGCCCAGGTCCAGCCGCCGATTACCTGCACCCAGTGCGGCGACGGGGTGCGCCGCGCCTGCTCGCGGAGCATGCGCAAACCGTCGGCGAGCGAAGGCAGTCCGTCCCAGCGCACTTCCATCGAATAGGTCAGGCCGCCGCGGATGAAATGGGTATGGGCATCGTTCAGGCCCGGCACCACGGTCCGCCCGGCCAGATCGATGACCCGGGTGTTCGGTCCCTGAAGGTGAGCCAGCTCGGCCATGCTGCCGACCGCCGCGATCTTCTCGCCGCGGATCGCCAGCGCGCTGGCGACCGACTTCCGGCCATCGAGGGTGGCAATCCGGCCGTTGATCAGCAGGGTGTCGGCGGGCACGTCCGCGGTGATCATCGAGGCGCAGCCCGCCAGCGCCGACAGGCCCAGGAGACCGGCGCCGGCGGCGAGCGAGTCCTTGAGGAAATCGCGCCGCCCGGGACTGAGCGAGGCGTTTGCAACAGCGTGACTCGCCGCTGTAAGCGGCTCATTGCCGTGAGCGCATTGGGCATCGCCACAGGTGTGTATCGCCATCCCCGTCTCCCGATTATTCGAAATTGGAATTCAAAACCTGTTTACCACCAAGGACACCAAGAAAACCTAGATTCAGAAACAACTCTTCAAGGATTTTGCTGTGCAGTTCTTGGTGTCCTTGGTGTCCTTGGTGGTGAAAATGCTTTTAGCACTTACCCCGATTCCCCGAGATAGGCGCGGCGGATGTGCGGCTGATTCATGAGATCCGCGGGCGAGCCCTCGGAAATGATCCGGCCTTCCTCCAGCACGTAGGCGCGGCCGGCGATCTCCAGCGCCATCGCGACGTTCTGCTCGACGAGCAGCACCGCGACGCCGCTCTCGTTGATCTCGCGAATCACCCTGAACATCTCCAGCACGATAGACGGAGCCAGCCCGAGCGAAGGCTCGTCGAGCAGCAGCAGGCGCGGCTTGGCCATCAGCGCCCGGGCTATCGCCACCATCTGTTGCTGGCCGCCCGAGAGCGTGCCGGCCGGCGCCGCCAGGCGCGTCTTGAGCGCCGGAAAGATCTCCAGCACGCGCTCCAGCGATGCCTGGCGAGCGACGCGCGCGGCAGGCCGGAAACTGCCGAGTTCGAGATTCTCCAGCACGCTCATCGCAACAAACAGCCGCCGCCCCTCGGGCACGATGGCGATGCCCTGGTCGCAGAAGAGATGCCCGGGCAGATGGTTCAGATCGCGCCCGTCCATGGCCAGGCGGCCGGCGCTGATCCGGTTCAGGCCGGCGATGGCGTCGATCAGCGTGGTCTTGCCGGCGCCGTTGGGTCCGACGACGCAGACCAGTTCGCCCGCGGCGATCCGGATCGAGACGTCCCAGAGCGCGGTGGCCGCGCCGTAACGGACTTCGAGGCGTTCGACTTCAAGCATGGGGTTTGCCCAGATAGACGCTGACCACTTCCGGCCGGCGCATCACGTCCTGGGGCTGCCCCTCGGCGATCACCTTGCCGTGGTTCAGGACGACGATGCGGTCCGAGAGTTCCATCACCGCGTGCATGACATGTTCGACGAAGATAATCGACGCGCCCAGATCGCGGATCGCCCGGATGGTCTCGATGGCATGGCCGATCTCGGCCGGCGTCAGGCCCGAGAGCACTTCGTCCAGGAGCAGCAAGCGCGGTCGTGAAGCGAGCGCGCGGGCCAGTTCCAGGAACTTGCGCTGATGCAGGTTGAGTTCTCCGGGCAGGGCATCGGCCTTCGCCGCCAGGCCGGTGAATTCCAGCCAGCGGCGCGCCTCGCGCTCGGCGGCTTGGCGATCGAGCGCGGCCGCGCCGAACATCGCCGGCAGGGCGACATTGGCGAGCACGGAGAGGTGCAGGAAAGGCCGGGGAATCTGATAGGTGCGGGCAATGCCGGACTGGGCCACGCGGTGGGCGGGCAGGCCCGCAACGTCTTGGCCAGCGAAGACTATGCTGCCGGAATCGGAACGATAGTGCCCGCTGACCAGATTGATCAGCGTGGATTTTCCCGAACCGTTCGGGCCGACCAGGCCGAGGATCTCGCCGCGGCGAACTTGCAGCGCCGCGCCGTCCAGGGCCTGCAGGCCGCTGAAAGCCTTGGAAAGGCCGGTGATCGTGAGCAGCGTCTCGCCCTTGGCTTCGCCACCCTTGAGCGTCGCGGGCGCAACAGCGGGGCTTCCAGGGGCTTCCTTGGGCCTTTTTCGCCCCTCAAGACGCGGGATGAAGCGGCCGAGGATGCCTTCGGGCATGAACAGGATCACCACGATCAGGATCAGGCCGACGGCGGCGCGCCCGGCCACCGGAAAATCGCCGGCGGTGAAAGCGTAGAGCAAAGCGGTGATCACCGTCGCGCCGACCGCCGGCCCGAACCAGTGCCGGGTGCCGCCCAGGACGCTCATCAGGACGACGTTGAGCGGCACGATGATCGAGAAGGTCTCGCCGACCGTGACGTAGGAAATGAACATCGCGTGGATGCCGCCGGCCATCCCGGCCAGGCCGCAGGACAGGCCGAAGGCGACGAGCTTGTAGCGGAAGGTCGGCACGCCCATGACTTCCGCGACATCCTCGTCGTCATGGATCGCGAACAGCCCGGTGCCCAGTTTGGAGCGGTAGACGGCGTAGGCGATCCACAGGGTCAGGAGCGCCATGGCCAGGCCGAGGATATACAGCGTCGAGGACGGCGAAGAGAGCAGTTTGGGCAGCGCCACCGCAGACAGGGAAACCCCCTGGCCGCCGTCGATCGGCGTGTTCAGGACGATGGTGGCGAGGACGAAGGTGACGGCCAGGGTGAGCAGCGCGAACAGTTCGCCGCGCAGGCGGCGCAGGCGGAAGACCACCGCGCCGACGCCGACGCCGAGGAGCGCCGCAACGATTCCCGCCGCCGGCAGAGTCCACAGGAATGGCCAGTTCAAGCGGCCGGCGAGCGTCGCCGTGGTGTACATGCCGGCGCCGAAGAAGGCGCCGTGGCCGAAGGAAAAATAGCCGGAGTAGCCGGAGAGGATGTTCCACGAAGTGGCCAGCACGACGGCCGAAAAAATCAGGTACAGGAACGACTCGTAGAACGGCGGCAGTCCGAAAAACGGCACGGCCGCCAAGCCGAGTCCGACGACCGCGATCCTGGCGGAGGTTGGCAGCGAGGACTTCATATCTTGTCGGCGCGCGTCAGGAGCACGATGATCAACAGGGAAAAGGACACCAGCGGCGCCCAGGCCGGGGAGATCAGCGCCATGGTGATGGCTTCGGCGACCCCGATGACGATGCCGGCGACCAGCGGACCGATAGGATTGCCCAGGCCGCCGATCATCACCGCGGCGAAGACGACGCCGATCCAGGCATAGATCTGCGAGGGCGAGAGCGTGTAGGAGAGCGCCAGGCACAGCCCGGCCACGCCGGCAAAGGCGGCGGAAAAACCCGAGAGGAGCAGCGCCAGCTTCTTCTCATTGACGCCGAAGGCGGCCGCGATCTGGCCGTCCTCGGCCGAGGCGCGCAGCGCCCGGCCCAGATCGGTGTAGCGCAGCAGCGCCCAGGTAGACAAGGACAGCAGGATCGCGATCAGCAGCGTGAACAATTCTGGAATCGGCACATAGAGCGTGCCGACCTTGAACTTCATGTCCGCATAGACCGAGTCCATCCGGCGGTAGTCGGCGGTCCATAGCCACTGGATCAGGCTCTCGATGATCACGGTGATGCCGAAGGTGACCAGCAGCGAATTGAACGGGCTGATGGCAAAGCGCGAGAACAGCCATTGCATCAGCACGCCGAAAGCGAAGAAGCAGGGCAGGATCAGCGCCAGGGTCATGAGCGGATCCATGCCGACGACGCTGGTGAGCTGAAAGGTGAGATAGGCGCCGAGGAAGGCGAGGGCGAAGTGCGCCAGATTGATCTGGCGCAGCATCCCCCAGGAAAGACTCAATCCCAGCCCGAGCAGACCGTACAGCGAACCGATGAAGATCCCGGAGAGCAGCGACTGGCCGAGTAGCGTCCAGCTCGGAAAATTCATCGGCGATTTTACCTAGGGTTCTGGCTAAGCGTTACTGAGCCAGCACTTTGACGCCGGGTGCGGCCCATTCCTTGGGCCATACCGTGACCCAGTGGCCGTTCTGCACCTGCTTGATGCGCATCAGGTCGTCGCCGAAATTGCTCGGGCCGTCGAAGCGCAACCTGCCCTGTATAGTGTCGACCTTATTCTTCTTCAGCCATGCGGCGATGACTTTGTCGTCCAGACTCTTGGTCGCGGTGACCGCGGCTTCGAGCACCTGCCAGGTGGAGTACGAGGCCGCAGCCTGGGTTTCCACGGAATTGTCGGGCAGGCCTGCCTTGGCTGCGCGCTCGTTGAAGATCTTGACGAAGGCGGCGGCGGTCGGGTTATTGGTGAACGGCGGATGCTGCTCGAAGATCGACGCGGCAAACGCGTGTTCAGCTCCCGGCGCCTTGGCCAGGGGACCTGGCGCCGGATACATGAAGAACTGCAGCGGCGGCACGTAGTCGATCTTCTTCATGGCGTCGAGCAACTGGTTGCCCTCCATGCCGATGGCGCCGACGAAGACGAAATCGGGATTGGCGTCCTTGACCCGGCTGGCGATCGGACCGTAATCCTTGTTGCCGAACTCCCATTCGAGGAACAGCACTTCCTTCACGCCGCGTTTCTTCGCCACTTCGCGCGCACCGACCGACATCATGTAGACCGAAGGAAACTTGCTGGTGACGATGGCGATGGTCTTGGGAAATTTCGTCGTCGAGGCCAGCGCGTCGAACAGGGTGTTCGGCACCGTCGTCTCCGGATTGTAGCCGACCGACCAGGCCGGGAACTGCATGTCGTACTTGGCCAGGCTGGGTATGCCCAGGGTGTGATGGACCAGCACCTTCTGATACTTCTGCGCCACGCCGATGGCCGAGAGTATGTTGGGCGTGGCATAGGGTCCGATCAACAGATCCACCTTATCCACGGTGACCAACTGCTCGTACAGCGTGCGTGCGACATCGGGCTTCGACTGGTCGTCCTTGACCGTCCATTCCACCGGGCGACCGAGCAGTCCGCCGCGTTTGTTCAGTTCCTCGACATAAATTTCGCCGGTCAACTTGTGGATCATCGCGGTCGCGGAAAGCGGTCCGGTCAGAGCCAGCGTGCTGCCGATCTTGATCGGCGGCCCGCTGGGCGCCGCCGCGGCTGGCAGCGCCAGCAGCAATGCAGTTGCAGCCAGGATCATGCTGGTGATGAGTTTCATGTGTTCTCCCCCTCGGTAAGTTTTATTGAACCAACAAATCCGTTGCTCTCGTCATCCCGCAGCGACTACCAAACAGCGTTGACGCCTCTAGGGTCTTTGCGAGGAGCGCAGCGACGTGGCAATCCATGTTCTTCGCGATCGCCATCGTGGATTGCCGCGCTTCGCTCGCAATGACGAAGCAAAACCTAGAGCAGCAGCCAGCCGCCATCGACGTTCAGATTGACGCCGTTGACCGCCTGGTTGTCGAGCAGGAAGAGCACGGAACCGACGACCTCGTCGGTCGTCGCCAGGCGACCGATCGGCGTGCGCACCCTGACCCGTTCGAGCACCTCGGGCGGCTTCCCGCTCCAGGCCGGCGTGTCGCCGATGACGCCCGGATGCACGGCATTGACGCGCACCGGCGCCAGTTCCACGGCCAGGGTCTTGACCATGCTGGTGATGCCGCCGTTGACCGTGGTCACCGTGGTCGAGCCGGGATAAGGCCGCTCCTTCGCCAGGCCGCCGAAGAGCACCACGGAAGTGTCCGCCGTAAAGCGATCGGACAGCGCATGGACCACTTCGGTGTAGCCGACCAGCTTCAGGGTCACCAGGCGCAGCGCGCTCTCGATGTTGTATTTCTTCACGCTGTTGTCGTCGCGCTCGATCGCCACGAGCACCAGATTCCTCACTTGGCCGATCCCGGCAAGGCGCTCGGAGATCTGCTCCGGATGGTTGAGGTCCAGGGCAATCCCCCGCGTCCTGCCGCCGATCTCCGCGGCGACGGCGGCGGCCCGGGCGGCATCGCGACTGGTGATCACCACCTCCTCGCCGCGCTTCGCCAGCACCTCCGCCAGCCGACGTCCGATACCCGAGGTTCCTCCTACGATCAGTGCACTCATCTTGCCTCCCTTGCCATGAATAGTTAACGCTTGAAATGCTCAGCTTTTTGCCGCCGCTTCCGCCGCAAGTTTTTCCCTGAGGTAGTCCCAGTCGCGATCGAAACGGTAGCCGTGCCGCGCCGGCAGCTGGGGCGATTGGGTTTCCAGCCAGCGCACGGTGCGGCCGCTGGTGTTGTAGAAGGCATGGGTGCAACCGACCCCCGTCCAGAACACATCGCCCACCCGCAGCGTGTAGCGCTCGCCGTCGGCGACCGCATCGACCTCGCCGTCGAGGATGATATACGACTCTTCCATCGGGTGGTCGTGCGGTTGGGCGACGCCGCCGGGCTGATATTCGACCATGAACATCGACGACAACTGGGCATCCAGGCGCTGATCGACCAGCATCTTCAGCGCGATGCCGCTGTAGGCGAGGAGCGCCGTGGACATGCTCGCCGAGACGCTGGGGGCATTGACGCCGGCGCCCAGCTTGAGATTGTCGAGCACGATGTCGCTCTCGGCCATGCGAAAGAGGTGCCGCGAGCGCGGATCGCGGATGTCCAGTTCCATCCGCTGATAAGCCCCCGCCGGGCCGATAAAGAAGGTGTCCGCGACCGCGCCGGGCAGCCGCGGCTGCGGCGCCAGCATGTCGATCCAGCGGCTGGTGCCGGCTTTCGAGTTAGCCCCGGAGCCGGCCCAGGCGTGGGGCACGCCGATCGGGATCAGACCGCAGGCGCCCGGCACCAGCGGATAGCCGCGGCCGTCCAGGATCAGCGTCGGCTCTCCCTCGAGGACATAGAAGCTTTCCTCGAACGAGTGCAGATGCGTGTCGATACTGCCGCCCGCCTCCAGCGCGCACAGGCCCACGCCCATATGCACCGAACCGGCGGCGGCATCGACCACGGCGCAGCGCGTGAACGCGCTGCTGTGTCCCGCATAGGCGGGCAGCAGCTTGATATCTTGGGCACGAAGAAAATGATGCATAAGCGACTCCCGATGTTCAGTATCATGCGACATGTTAAGTAGCGGCGTACAATAAACGGGACAAGCCGGCCCTGTCAACTTGGCCATCCTTGCACAACAATCGGGTCTGTCACGCCATGCCCAGGAAACCACGCCACACCTTAGTTGCGTCTCCGGTCGCCCCCGCCGCCGCAGCGCCTGCCGCGCCGTCAAACGCCGCCAACGAACTCGGTTCGCGGCTGCGCTTGGCGCGCGAAGGAGCAGCAGAAACTGTCCGCGGACTGGCCCGCCGCGTCGGCGTCTCGCCCAGCCTGGTCTCGCAGATCGAACTGGGCCGGGTCCAGCCCTCGGTGGGAACGCTGTATGCCATCTCCAACGAACTCGGCATCTCGCTCGACGAACTGTTCAGGGGCGGCGACAGCGCCGCACCGGCTCCCGCTCGGGAAATGGCGGCTGCTGCTGCGGGCGCCGGACCGGTGCTGCACAGCCGCGAACGCAAGGCGATCCGGCTGTCGGGTGGCGTCCGCTGGGAACGCCTGACCGCCGCGACCGACGAGGAAGTGGAATTCCTCAACGTGGTCTACGACGTCGGCGGCGCATCCTGCGCCGAGGATGCGCTGATCCGCCATGGCGGCAAGGAGTACGCCTACCTGATCAGCGGGCGCCTGGGCTTCAGGATAGGCTTCGAGGAATTCGAACTCGGACCGGGCGACTCGATCTCCTTCGACGCCCAGATGCCGCACCGTCTGTGGACCATAGGCCGAGAGCCGGCGGTGGCCATCTGGGTGATCATCAACCGCCGCGGCGACAGCCGGAAACTCGCGACTTGAGGCTGGCAGGCAGTTTCGCTACGGCTGAAACTGCGCACGGACCATGAACCCCTGTCCGTCATCGCGATTGCCGCGGCCCCTGAGGGCCTCGCAATAATGGAATGGTCGCCCCTACCCGAAACGGCATCAAAGTGCCAAAGTGGAGTTGTTGAACAACCACTTGACCGAGAGGAGCGACCGAGATGAATCTTACGACGATAGGCATTGATCTGGCAAAGGCTGTCTTTCAAGTGCATGGGGCGGACGACAAGGGTCGGGCGGTGATAAAGAAACAGCTCAAGCGAGCGCAGGTGCTGCCGTACTTCGCCAACCTGACGCCGTGCCGCATCGGCATGGAGGCCAGCGGCAGCGCGCACTATTGGGCGAGGAAGCTGCAGGCGCTGGGGCACAACGTGCAACTGATTCCGCCGCAGTACGTGAAGCCGTTCGTCAAGCGTAACAAGAACGACGCGGCGGATGCCGAGGCGATCTGCGAGGCCATGATGCGGCCGAATATGCCCGCAGTGCCGATCAAGAATGCCGAACAGCAGGCGATCCTGAGCGTGCATCGCGCTCGGCAAGGATTTATTAAGGCGAGAACCGCGCAGGCCAACCAGATCCGGGGGTTGCTGGCCGAGTACGGCCTGATCATTCCTCAGGGCATCAGTCATATACCCAAGCAGGTGCCGGAGATCATTGAGGACGGCGAGAACGATTTGCCGGGCAGCTTCCGAGTGCTCATCGCACGCCTGGTCGATCACCTCAAGGAGTTGGATCGGCAGGTTGGGGAATTGGAAACCGAAATTCAACGTTGGCATCGAGACAACGCCGCCAGCCAGAAGCTGGCGAAGATACCCGGCGTCGGTCCGCTGACCGCAACGGCGATGGTGGCCTCGATCGGCGATGCCCGGCACTTCAAGAATGGACGGCAACTGGCGGCCTGGCTGGGCATTGTGCCACGGCAGCATTCGACCGGCGGTAAAGCGACGCTACTTGGCATTAGCAAGCGGGGTGACACGTATCTTCGAACCCTGCTCATTCATGGCGCTAGAGCGGTAATCCGGGTGGCCGAGCGTAAGGCGACCGCCGATTCGTGGATCAAAAACCTCCTGGTCAGACGAAACAAGAACGTGGCGGCAGTGGCACTGGCCAACAAGAACGCCCGCACGATCTGGGCGCTCTTGGCGCATGACCGAGATTACGAGACAGGCTATGTGAAGGCCGCCCTATGAAAACGGGTTTACCACAGCGCCGCTCACCTCTGGTAATAGAGGAACCGCCGGCGAGCGGCGCCATGGAAAACCCTGCTGCACAGTAGAACAACGACAACCGACTTCGAAAGGAGAGCTTCCACCGATTGCACAGGCAATCAAGACGTGATGGCAAGACAGGTCAGACCGTGGCCAGGCAAATCCAAAGCTGTCATAGCGCGAAAAGCGCGTCGCAATGATCGGAACCTGGCCAGCATATTCCATCAGGGACAGAGGCTTGTAGCCTCGATCAAAGTCCGGATCTATGGCTGCAATCTTCACCTTCTTACCATCATCAATTGAAAGCTTGGCAAAATGGGGGCGACCATCTATGACGGCCAGCGCGGCGACCCAATTCTTGGGTCTGACCACCATGGATCGCCACGGCCTTCGGCCTCGCGATGACGGCACTTCTAGGGTCTTTGCGAGGAGCGCAGCGACGTGGCAATCCAGTCTTGTCTTAGATGCAGATCTGATCCGAGGCCATGCTCATGGTGCTGCGCACCGCAGCCGTCTTGCCGTCGAAGAGCACCATGAAATGGGCGGTGACCCGGGAATTCTCAAGATAGCGCCAGACCCATACCCGCTCGTCGCGAGCGGGGAAATAGCTCGCGCCGCAGCCCGCGGGGCCGAGGATGCGCAGCACCTGCTGTTCGCTCATGCCCGGCTCGATCATGGCGAAATGTTTCATGTCCAGAACGTTTTCTATGCTCCGCAGGCGGCCATCCGCGCTGATCGTAACCATGAAGTTGTGGAAGCCGGCCGGCCCGCGCGGATAGGCAAGTTGCTGCGAACCGTCGGGATTCTGCCAGCGCAGCGCCGGCACCCCCATCGCCGCCTCGACCTCCGCCACGGTGGACTCGCCGGGCTTCAGACCGCTGCCGCCATAGGAGGCGCACGCGCCGACCAGCAGCGTCGCGGCGAGCAACAGCAAAGCGCAACCCATGCTACGCACGGTACGAATCAATTGAAATTTGCAGGCATTCATGGCGATCTCCTGTCTAGGTGGTTTCCGATATTTAGCGGTAAACACCCTGGTGCACAAGTTTATTCCAACCTAAACGAAAAGGGCCCCGTTACTTGTAAAGTCAGTGTACAGTCCTGCAAAATTTCATCATGGCAAGCGGAGAAAGACATGGCCTTGAAAGAAGTCGAGTTGCTGGTCAATGGCGAGCGACGGCAGATCGCGGCGGAAGGGGATACGCCGCTGCTCTATGCGCTGCGCAACGACCTGAAATACAACGGCGCGAAATTCGGCTGCGGACTCGCGCAATGCGGCGCCTGCACCGTTCTGATCGACGGCCAGCCGGTGCGCTCCTGCGTCACGCCGATTGCCGGGCTCGCCGGCCGACAAATCACCACGCTCGAAGGCCTGGGCACGCGGGAAAAGCCGCACCCGGTGCAGCGCGCCTTCATCGAATTGCAGGCGGCGCAGTGCGGCTACTGCAGCAACGGCATGATCATGGCCACCGTGGCGCTCCTCGCCGCCAACCCCAAGCCCGGCGACGCCGAAATCAGGAGCGCGCTGGAAGGCCACCTCTGCCGCTGCGGCACCCACCTGCGCATCATCCGCGCGGTGCGTCGCGCAGCCACGCTGCTGGCCCAGGAGAAGCAATCATGACGATGAGTCTTTCCCGCCGCGACTTCCTCAAGGCCGGTGCCGGCCTGATCGTAGAATTCCAGCTGGCGCCCTACGCCTACTCGCAAACCCCCCAGACCGGCGCACCGCCCGCCCGACCTATCGATGCCTGGCTGGCGATCGATGCCGAGGGCCAGGTGACGGTGTTCTGCGGCAAGGTGGAACTGGGCACCGGGATCGAGACCGCGATGGCCCAACTGGTCGCCGAAGAACTCGACGTCGCCTTTCCCAGCGTGCATCTCGTGATGGGCGATACGGCGCGCTCGGTCAACCAGGGCCCGACGGTCGGCAGCAAGACCTTGCAGCAAGGCGGCCCGCAACTGCGCCGCGCCGCGGCCGAAGCCCGGCTGACGCTGCTGGCCATGGCCGCCGAGAAGCTCGCCGTGGCCGCGGAGCAGTTGCGCGTCGCGGACGGCGTCGTCAGCGCGCCCAACGGCTCCCAGGTGAGCTATGCGCAACTGGTCGGCGGCAAGCGCTTCGCGCGCACGGTCGGCGACACGGCGCGGCTGAAGTCGCCCGCCGACTTCAGGATCGTCGGCCGCGAGCAGGCGCGCGTAGATATTCCCGGCAAGGTCACCGGCAGCCACAACTATCTGCACGACTTCCGCCTGGCCGGCATGCTCCATGGCCGGGTCATCCGGCCCAATGCCATCGGCGCGAAACTCAAGGCGGTGGACGAAGCCTCGGTCAACAGCCTGCCGGGCAATGTCCGCGTGGTGGTCAAGGGCAACTTCGTCGGCGTGGTCGCGGAACGCGAGGAGCAGGCCATCGCGGCGGCTGCAGCGCTGAAGATCGTCTGGACGCCGCCGGCATCCGGACTGCCGGCGATGAGCGAACTCGAGGCGACGATGCGCAGGACCTCGGCCGAGACGCAGCAGATGACTGCGGCCGGCGATGTCGATGCTGCGCTGAAGAGCGCCGCCAGGACCCTGACGGCCAGCTATCGCACGCCCTACCAGAGCCACGGTTCGATCGGTCCGTCCTGCGCCGTCGCCGAGGTCAAGGACGGCCGGCTGACGGTGTGGTCGGCGACGCAGGGCTCGTGGATGCTCGCGGGCAACCTGGCCACCCTGCTCGGCCTTCCGCCCGCCGCGGTCCGCGTGATCTGGATGGAAGGCTCGGGCTGCTACGGACACAATGGCGCCGACGATGTCGCCGCCGATGCCGCGCTGCTTTCTCAGGCGCTGTCCCGACCGGTGCGCGTGCAATGGATGCGCAGCGACGAGCATGGCTGGGACCCGAAAGGTCCGGCGATGATCGTCGACCTGCGCGGCGGTCTGGCCGCCGATCAGCGCATCGTCGCCTGGGATTACCAGGTGATCACGCCCACCCACAGCAGCCGGCCCGCCGGCGGCGCGGGCGGCAACCTGCTGGCCGGCCTGCTTCAGGGCATGGCGCCGCGCCTGGCCATGACCGGCGGCAACCGCAACGCGCCGACCAACTACCAGATCCCGAATCACCGGGTCACGGTGCACTGGCTGAAGGAAAGCGTGCTGCGCGCCTCGGCGCTGCGCGGTCTGGGCGCGCCGCAAAACACCTTCGCCAACGAATCCTTCATCGACGAGTTGGCGGCTGCCGCCGGCGCCGATCCGATCGCCTTCCGGCTCAAGCATCTGGCCGGCGACAGCAGGGCCATCGACCTGCTCGCCAAGGTGCGGGAAATTTCCGGCTGGACGCCGCGTCCCAGTCCGAGCACCTCGCCGCGGAAAGTTTCCGGCCCGGTCTTGCGCGGGCGGGGCGTGGCCTTTGCCCGCTACGAAAACGAGTTCGCCTCCGCGGCGGTCGTCGTCGAGGTCGCGGTGGACCGGAAGAGCGGCATGATCAGCGTGCCCAAGGTCCATGTCGCCCACGACTGCGGCCTGATCGTCAATCCGGACGGCCTGAAGAACCAGATCGAGGGCAACATCATCCAGACCCTCAGCCGGGCGTTGAAGGAACAGGTGACGTTCGACCGCAACGGGGTGACCAGCGTGGACTGGGTCAGCTATCCGATCCTGCGCTTCTCCGAGATTCCCGAAGACATCAATATCGCGCTGCTCAATCATCCGGAGGATGTCATGTACGGTGCCGGCGAAGCCACCGCCGTGACAGTGTTCGCGGCCGTCGCCAATGCGCTCTTCGATGCCACCGGCGTCAGGTTGCGCAGCGTCCCATTCACCGCCGCCGACGTCCTGCGCGAACTCGCGCACAGGAAGGCCTAATGACAAAGCACTTTCACCACCAAGGACACCAAGTGCACCAAGAAATGCATCGCTCCGCGCGTAACAGATGCTTTGACTCCTTGGTGTCCTTGGTGTCCTTGGTGGTAACCGAATTTGCAATTTTTTTAGGCTCATTTAGCGAATAACGTGGCTGGCTCATCTAGCGAGCCTGTGGAAGTGGATACTGGCTACATAGCGCACGGGCGCTGGAGCCAGGAGATGCAAAATGAGGACGAGAGAATTGGCAAGGCTCATCGGGACATT
>CAILCO010000039.1 GCA_903832735.1 uncultured Sterolibacterium sp. | reverse complement strand
CCACGAAATACCTCGCAAATTATCTCGGTTGGTTCAGGGCGCTCGACCGGTCGCCGCGATTCAGCCCGGATCCCGTGCAGTTGCTCGCTCTCGCCGTCAGGGTATGAGTTCAACAACATCATTCGCTAAATGAGCCTTTGGGTAACACCCGATACGCTTAAAGCCGCTGCAATTCTTGAAGCGGATGCCTATTGCAAGCGTGATGGCAAAGGCGTGAAGATTATCCACACCAAAGAGATTCCAGCGGGTGTATTGGGCCGTTGGCCCGAATCAGAAGTTCTATTCAAATGTGAATAAAGCAACGGCCTCAATTGAGGCCGTTTTGCTATCAGATAACAAGACCCGTAAACGGGTATATCAATGCCTATGACTCTTCAAAGTAGTCCATATCCAACTTCTTGACGATATACGTGGTAGTAGGCGATACACCCACATTGAATTCAAGCATTAGATTTGCCAATTCTTCACCATCAATCAATACAACCTTTTGAGGTAAATGTTTCACGTATTGCTTTGCTTCATCTGTAAAGCGTGAAGTTGTAAGCATTACGCCTTTTGAAGCACTTTTACCCACCAGACTACCGACAAAATTCTGTACATGTGGACGACCAACGGGGTTTGTCCACCGTTTGGCTTGAAGATAGATTAAATCCAAACCCAATCGGTCTTCTTTAATGACCCCATCAATGCCTTCATCACCGCTTTGACCGATTGCCTTACCTGCATCTACCCTTGAACCCCCGTAGCCCATGGAAACCAATACATCGACCACCAATTGTTCAAAGAATGCAGGTGTAGCAAGTAAAACTTGCTGTAATAACGATTGTGCCAAATCTTTGCGTAATGACTGATAGCTGGATTCCAAACGCTCTTCTGGCGTTTCATCATTCACTATCACAACCTCGTTATTAGCGATGACATCTTGCGTTGAATCATTAGGACTTGCTTGATGAAAGGTTTGAAACTCTGGATATTGTTTAAGCGTCTTAATGTCAAACTTGGCGGGCTTGCTCGCCAATAAATCCAAACCTCGCTGTGTAATCTTAAAAACTCCTCTGCCAGTGGATTCAACCAATAAAGCCTTACCAAAATAAGTGCGAGTCCATGCAATACGATTCATGAACTTGGTTTGTTTACCACTCGGGAGAATTTCCGCTAATTCATCAGGTGTCAAGTTAAATTTAACTGCCAAATGGTCTGATACATCATTCTTTGTATGTATATTGCCGTCAGCAATGCAAGCAAGAAATGGCAGAAACATTTCTTGAAATGTTGGCATGGTCATGAAATAACCCTACCTATTTAATCAACAAGTCGTCTATCGACTTACCAGCCACTAAATGCGATTGAACCCATAAAGGCCTTGCACCTTTGCCACCCGCCCATGTTTGTTGAGGATTAGCGGGGTTGGCATATTTAGCGGGTGCTTTGGCCGTTGGAGCCTTGGTATTCGTGGTCTTGGGGGTTGATACACCCAAACCCAATTCAAACGCTGTAAAGCCGTATCTGGCGACATTGGCCCGTGTGGTTGTAAGAGCCTCTTGCCTGCTCTCGTCCAATAGGGCCTTCCGTTTGGCTTCTAAACTGGCTATCTGCTGGTCTATGTCGGCTATCTGTGCATCGGTCATTAAGGGACTCCATTGGTTGAGGGCAATGGAGGGGATGATACACGGATTTACATTCAAAAGGTGCAATTAGACATAAAGATTGAGTTCGAGAATAAGGTTAGCAATTGCTGTCTTTATAGGGTCCTGATCGGCATTTGGCAACCCCTTTACCATATCCTGAATACATTCAATCATATAGTTTGGCAATTCGGAGCAAGTCATAGCTCTGGCGTATTTTGTGTTAATTAGCATTTTTTCCAATTCATCCATATGACAGATTCCACCATCTCGTATTTTTTGATAATACGGGCCATCTGCCAATGATAGAAAACGGTGTCCCATTTCCTTTTGTAATCGACTGGCTTCAAAGGTAAATTGCTTTAAATCTTCAAGTTGATTATCCTGAGAACCGCCATCTTCAAAAGTATGCTTATGCGTTGCGTAGAAAGTAAGGAATTTATTGGCGGAAGGCAAGATTAACTCCCAATAAAAATCTATACTTTTCGGAGTATTATTATTTGCCAATTCGTCGAGAGGCTTTGGCAATCCATTGCTAACATAAAGGGCTTCTGGTCCTTGGCTGGCAAGCTTTTTGAAATTACTTATACCTGGTATTTTCTTAATCCATTCACCCGCAATTTGTTCATGCGAATTTTGTCTTCTGGGGTCTTTTGCAAAATGTGCCGCCGCCATATCATCCGTACAGAACCAATGCCATGCAACCTCAAATGAAGTTCCTGTACGTTCTGCCCAGTTTTCTACAAAGTCTTTTCTTGAATTGGGATTGTCTCTTACGTCAGCTATATTACTGAGCCATAAAGATGTTAAGTCGTAGTTTGGTCCACTCATACAGAATCCTTTGCTTTCTCAACCGCTCTGTTAATTTCCATGCAAGCCAAATCAAGAATGTCCCGTGCTTGCGAGAAATCTAAACGTCTACGGTATTTCCCATCTTCACGCAATCCTCTATGAGCTGTCATAAAAACATCTTTTGTAATTTTTCTTCGGGCTTTTAGTAATTTATTAGCGATGTTAATAATGTTTTCAGCCTCTGCCTTGGTGAGGTCAGGTGATGAAATGCGAGTGTTATGGCGACTGCTTGGTTTAACAGCTTCCGACGGGATGGTTTCACCTAAAATAAATGCGATATCCTCAGTTTTCGCACCATCAGCACCTTTCAATCCAATCATTCCAATGGGGTCATTGAAATGCCATGTCCATCGGACGAATGGAGTGGTTAAATGCCCTTCAAGTGCTTTGTATTTGCCAATCAATCTATTGCCTTGCCATATATCGAAGTTGGCTTTATCTTTTTTGGCGGACTCTGGTACGAAAAGGGCAAGACATACGGGGTGGGCCGTGTCATCGAACATCTGGCAAGTCAAACTAACAACGGCACTCAATCTATTATGAAAGAGGTTCTGCTTAATAAACGTTTCTGGAATAATTGCAGCAACATAGTCTGTGTTTTCCAGCATAACCGCCAGAGCATTTTGATATAAATCCTCATACTCTCCTCCTGCATACGGCATGCCCCGATTTGTGGCACTATTTTTGGCAAGGTAGGGCGGATTTGTTATGGAAACTTTATAGTCCTTTGGATAGTCGCTTAATGTGTCTCTTGTAGTTACCAGTACGTCTTCTGCCAAATTTTCTTCTGACGGTTGAATGTCGAAAGAGACCCATGGATTTTTAAAGCCCATTTCCCGTACCATCCAAACAATATTATTTGACCCCGCAAATGGCTCAACAATCGGCAAAATTTCAGGATGTTCCTTATTTATGGCGTGAAGCCATTTAACGAATGCTTCATTCACGAATGGGTTTGTAGTCGTGAAGAATTGTCCTTTTAATCTTTTTTCAAATTGACATAGTGCTTCATCTAATAGTGGTGTGCCGTTATCCAACTCCATATTTGTCTTCTTTTCTTTTGGTTTAATACCAAATTGCCAGAAAACAAACTTAAGTCAATTAAATACAGGCTATTTATTGAAATATTCTGAATAAATGCTATACCTTGTATAGAAGGAATATCTATATGACCACACAGCAGAAATCGAAAAACGTAAAGCTTGATGAAGAGCTATCGCATCAGTTGGAAGTTTTATGCAAGCTTCTACACACCAACTTCTCCAACAAGACCAAAGAGCTATTGGTGGATTGGAAAATCAATGAACTCGATAGGCTTAAAGACAAAGCACCCGAGTTATACGAGGCATATCAACAGGCAGTCAGGAAGTCCACCCCTAATGTTTAATACCCATTGAATTCAGTCGTGTAATGGCAAGGTAAATGGAGCGTAGCTCCAAATAAAAGTATAAGAAAGTCATTGCATTAAATCCCAATTCGCTTTATGATTTGCGGTGTTTTAATGACACGGCGAAACGAATGGTAAAAGTGAGCAAGGCATGGATTCCAAGTGCCTTTAATGGTATTCAATACAATACCTGTAAGAATCCGAAGTGTGAGAACTACGGATTGGACCCAGAACACCATCCCAAGGCCTATGTCATTACCTATGGTGGAAAGGCGATGCCTTTACTTAAATGCGTTAAGTGTGGTGAAACACCACCCATTAAAAGCAATCAAGGTATTGATGAAGAGATTAAGCGTCTTATTGCCCATACGTTGGGCGATAAGCCCCTTTCCTGCCTTAATGACGAATGTCTTAACCATGGGGTGCCCGTGGGCACAAAGAAGGCTTACAGAGCCTTTGGCAAAACCGCCAGCGGTACACAACGGTATCGCTGTAATGCGTGTTTAAAGACGGTATCCAAGCCCAAAGCTTCCAGCGGACAACGGGATACCTATCACAACCTCGACATTTTTAAAATGCTCGTCAACAAAGTGCCATTAAGCCGTATTGTTGATATGTTGGGTATTTCGTGGTCCCTGTTGTATCACCGTATTGATTACATTCATTCGCAATGCATGGCCTTTGCGGGTAATAGGGAAAGCAAGCTTTCCTCCATGGACATTGAACGCCTTAATATTTCGATTGACCGCCAAGACCATGTGATTAATTGGGGTGAGAGAAAAGACAAACGCAATGTGGTGTTATCCGCTATGACCAGCGTCGATAACACGACCCACTATGTGTTTGGCGTCCATCCCAACTTCGATAGTCATGCAGATAAAAATGTTATTGAAACATTGGCCGTAGCCAATGGCGATTCCGCATTAGCGGCTCCCCTGCGTGAAACCGCACGGTATTGGACCCAAGCGGATTACACGGACTCTGTGACCCGTAGCGAAAGCCGTGCTTTCACGACGGATAACTTAATGGCTAATGTTAAGAAAAAATACGTGGCATTGGAGAGTCGTGAAGACGTTGAAAACTTCGACGATAAAACAGAAGACGAACAATTGCCGAGTTATGGATTACAAATCCATAGCGAGTACACGATGATTGCCCACTTCTACTATTTAAAGGCTTTAATGCCCAATGTTAAGAAGTGGCGTTTCTTTCTGGACCAAGAATCAGGCATTCGGGCTGCTTGCTTGGCCGTATTTAAGGATGAAGTCAAAGCACATAAAGCAGAAGCGTTTTATGTTTCCATCAATAAACGGATGACGGTGGATGAAAAGCGTCAAATCACGGGTGCTTCAAAAGCATTATTGAGGGAGCGTAAAGCCGACTTCCCCAATAAGACTGACAATGAAATCAAGTTGGAATTGTTAAAAGAGGCTATTGCCAATATCAGCAGTATTGGCAAGTGGCAGGATAGATGGGTAAAGCATCCTTTACCCGATATGTCAGAGCCTGAAAAGGCCATGTGCTGGATTACAGAACATCAGGCCTTTGATGAAGACCATGTGGCATGGTTGTATAACAAAGCCACGCTCCACGGAGTGGATAGCTTCTTTGAGAAGGTGAGACGGCGTATATCTCTGTTTGAACGTGCCGTGCGTTCGTCTGCGAATGACGGACGTACATGGAATGGTTACAGTGCCTATAACCCCGCCATGGTGGGCAAGTTGTTGGACATCTTCCGAGTGGTCCACAACTACATTGACGTTCGTAAGAAAGACGGCATAACCACTACGGCGGCTATGCGTCTCGGACTGGCTAATGCACCCCTGTCCTATAAGGACGTGCTGTATTACGAATGAGGGGCGTAGCCACCATGACAAAGGGAGCCAGTTGGCTCCCTTGTTTTTTGCCCACTTATTTGTAGGCTGGTTCAAGTCCCATTCTTCGAGTGAGGCTTCAAAAAAAGCAACACGGGAAGAGAGGGGCTTGAGGTTCACCTGGCCTTTTTTTCATCTCCATTCTACGCAGACAATTCACGTCCGATTTCGTCGCAGCAGGGTATACAGCGACAGCAGAGTCAGGACGAAAAACGCCAGCAGAGACAATTCGGCGATCGATAAACCGAGGAATTTCCATCCTGGTTCGGAGCACAGCCCACTGGCTCGGAATAGTACCGGGATTTTCTCACCAGCCCAGTCCACGAGCACTTCCCACCAAGCCATGGCGCCGCTGCATTGCGTATCCTGGGCGAAGCGCTGCAGGTAAGTCTGGTAGCCGGCGACGAAAGCACCAGCGGCCGAGAAAGCGAGCATCAGAAATGCCGCCACAAGATTCAGTAATCGCTGCCTGATTGTCAGCAGGCCGATCACGGCGGCGCCGGACAGTCCCAGGTAAAGCATGCGCTGCAAGATGCACAGCGGACAGGCGGCAATCCGCAGAAATTGCGCCAGGAATACAGCGGCTGCGACGAGCGAAATTCCTGCGACGAGCGAGAGTGCGAAGGGAAAACTAGCTGATTGAAGTCGGCGCATGGTGTTGATTCTCGGTGAAGGACTCACTGAAGACAGCCGCAGCTGTGTATTGTTCCGCTAGCGGCCTCAGGTTGCGCGATATTATCAGAGGATCATCCCAGCTCCGACAGTATTGTTGTTCGCCTCGTCGATGATGATGAACGCGCCGGTGGCGCGGTTCTCTGCATAGGCATCGACGCACACGGATTGCGCCAGACGAAATTTTACCCGAGCGATGTCGTTGCAGTGCAGTTGTTCGGCGGCGTACCGCTCCAGCGTGTTCAGATCGAGTCGGTGGGAGATCCCTGCGACGCGCGCCTGGGTCTCTCGCGTGGTATGGCGCAGCAGATACTTGCGCCTCGGGTCCAGCGGCGAGTCACCCAGCCAGCAGACCGTTGCTTCGATTTCCCGGGATATCAGCGGCGCTTCTTCGGGCTTGACGATCATGTCGCCGCGTGAAATATCGATGTCGTCTTCCAGGAGCAGCGTCACCGACTGCTCGGCGATGGCGCGAGGCTGAGACCGGCCCATGATCTGGATATCCTTCACCCTGGTCCTGTGACCGGCAGGAACGATCATCACGGCATCGCCGACGGCGATTTCGCCGGACTCGAGCCGGCCCATATAGCCTCTGAAATCGTGGTGTTCCTCGCTCTGAGGACGGCAAACATATTGGACCGGAAAACGTAATTTCTGATCGCTCTCGCCATGTTCGGACGGGGTGGATTCGAGCATCTCGAACAACGTCTGACCGGCGTACCAGCCAAGATCCGCGCCGCGCTCCACGATCATGTCGCCGTTCAGCGCCGAAATGGGAATGAAACGCGGATTGGCGATGCCCAGTTGTCCGGTGAAGCCGAGGTAATCACTTTTTATTTCCTCAAAGCGTTCCTGAGAGTGGCTGACCAGGTCCATCTTGTTTACGGCAACGACGATATGCGGAATGCCGAGCAGATGGGCGATATAGGAATGCCGCCGGGTCTGGGTCAGCACGCCACGGCGAGCGTCGATCAAAATGATCGCCAGGCTGGCCGTGGAAGCCGCGGTGACCATGTTGCGCGTGTATTGTTCGTGGCCCGGGGCATCGGCGACGATGTACTTGCGCTTGCCGCTTGTGAAGTAGCGATAGGCGACATCGATAGTGATGCCCTGTTCGCGTTCGGCTTGCAGGCCGTCGGTGAGCAGGGACAGATCGACGGCTTCCATGCCGCGGCGTTGCGACGTCCGGGTGATGGCCGACAGTGTGTCGGCGAGGATCGCCTTGCTGTCGAAAAGTAAGCGCCCGATCAGCGTGCTCTTGCCGTCGTCGACGCTGCCGCAGGTCAGGAAGCGCAACAGGCCGTTGTCAATTTCGGGCAAGCGTTCAAAGGCTGACATCAGAAATACCCTGCTTTCTTGCGTTGTTCCATGGCAGCCTCCGAGGCCTGGTCGTCGAGCCGGGTGGCGCCGCGTTCCGTGACGCAGCATAGTGCCGTTTCCGCGATGATCATGGCCACGCTGTCGGCAGTCGATTCCACCGGGGCCGTGCAGGTGATGTCGCCGACGGTGCGGTAGCGCACGGAAATTTCCTCGACCGTTTCATTCGCCCTGGCTGGCGTAAGCTTGGTCACCGGCACAATGGACTCGCCATGCAGATCCTTCCGGCGCACCACCGGCCGGGTGTGGGCAAAGTAGATCGCCGGCAGGTCGAGTTGCTCGCGCTCGATATATTGCCAGACATCGAGTTCGGTCCAGTTGGAGATAGGGAAGACGCGGATGTTTTCGCCCTTCATGCTGCGCGCGTTGTACAGATCCCAAAGCTCGGGGCGCTGGTTCTTCGGATCCCACTGGCCGAACTCGTCACGGAAAGAAAAAATTCGCTCCTTGGCGCGGGCCTTCTCCTCGTCGCGCCGCGCGCCGCCGATGCAGGCATCGAACTCGAACTCGGCGATCGCTTCGAGCAGGGTCACCGACTGATGCTTGTTGCGCGACTCATTCGCGGATTTCAGGACCACCGTGCCGCGCGCCATGGAATCCTCGACAGAGCGAACGATCAGGCGCTCGCCGATGGCATGGGCGATACGATCACGGGCCGCGATCACTTCGGCGTAGTTGTGGCCGGTATCGATATGCATCAGCGGAAAGGGAAATTTCCCCGGGCGGAAGGCCTTCTCGGCCAGGCGCAGCAGGCAGATCGAATCCTTTCCGCCGGAAAACAACAACACCGGATTGGCACACTGGCCGGCCACTTCGCGCAGGATGTGGATGGCCTCGGCCTCAAGCCAATCGAGGTGGGAGAGGGTGTGTTGACTAACTGCCGCCTTCATAAAGTGTCCTCGTTTTGGCTCCGGCCGGAACTTTGCGTGTTAACGTCCGCCACGCTCTCGCTAACCTCCGCCGAAACAACGACAGGAATGCGGTGCAAACCGCATTCCTTGGTGTCTGGGTTTTCCCACCACCAGCGGCCGGCGCGGAGGTCTTCTCCAACTGTGATCGCGCGAGTGCATGGGGCGCAACCGATGCTCGGGTAATGTTGGTCATGCAATGCGTTGTACGGCACGTCATGGTTGCGCAGGTAGGCCCACACTTCTCGCTCGCTCCAGTCGGCCAGCGGATTGAATTTCTCCAGGCCATTGGCTTCGTCGAATTCGCGCCGCGGCAGAGCCTCCCGGGTCGCCGACTGCTCTGCGCGCAGCCCGGTGATCCAGGCCCGCTTGCCCGCCAGCGCCCGGGCAAGCGGTTCGACCTTGCGTGCATGACAGCAGGCGCGGCGCAATTCGATGGATTCAAAGAAGGCATTGATGCCGTGGTCCCGCGTGTACGCTTCGATCAGGTCGTGGCGTGGGTAGTAGAGCCTGAGCTTGAGGCCGTAGTGCTGTTGCACGTCCTGCATCAGCGTGTAGGTTTCCTGTGGCAGCCGGCCGGTGTCAAGCGAGAAGATCTCGATGGCGAGGCCTTGACGCAGGATCAGGTCGGTCAGCACCATGTCCTCGGCGCCCAGGCTGTTGGCAAAGGCGGCCGGGGCATGGTTCCGAGCGATCTCGGCGAGGAGTTGCGATACGGCCGCGACCTTGTCGGCCAGCGTTGTCTCGAACGGCTCGAGTTCGAAAGGCTTGTTCATGATTCTGCCAGCGTCATGCCGCCAGGCGCGTCGTCGCGGCGCGACGTTGCAGGCTAAGCGACAGGTCGGCGGCGCTCTGGTAGGCGGCGGAAAAGTCCGCGAGGCTCACCCGCGCATCCTCCGCACTCTTGTCGGCGCGCAGCGCAAAGGCGTCGAAACCGACGCGCTGGAGATAGAACAACTGATCGCGCAACACGTCGCCGATGGCGCGCAGTTCGCCTTTATAGCCGTAGCGGGTGCGCAAGAGGCGCGCCGTCGAATAGCCGCGGCCATCGGCGAAGCGGGAGAATTCGACGGCGATGACGGTCAAGTCATCAACATCCGTGGCGATGGACTCAGGCCCTTCTTCGGCCGTGAGCCAGACGCCGAGCCGCCAGCCGTGTTCGTATTCGCGGTTGATCAGCTCGGCGCGGCGGGCGCGCCAGACCGAGGCCGGCACCAGCAGCGGGCCGACCGGTAGCTTGACCGTTTCCGGGCTGTCGCCGGCGGAGACGGTGATGAGTTTCCAGGCGTCGTCGCTGACGACCCCGTTCTTGATTATGTTAGGCATTTGCAACCTTCCTTTCTTCCTCTGAGGTCGCGTAAACACGCGACTTGAATGGCGCGACGCCGATGCGGCGTACGGTGTCGATAAAAAGTTCGTCGGCGTGGCGATGGGCGAGATAGGTATCGACCAGGCTCTCGACCACGTCGGGCATTTCATCCGCGGCGAAGGACGGGCCGATGGCCTCGCCGAGCGCGGCATCGTGACCCTGGACGTTTCCCGCGCTGCCGCCGATCGAAACCTGATACCACTCCTCGCCATGCTTATCGACGCCGAGCACGCCGATGTTGCCGACATGATGGTGGCCGCAGGCGTTCATGCAGCCGGAAATGTTCAAGGACAGTTCGCCGATGTCGTGGAGATAGTCGAGATCCTCGAAGCGGCTCTGGATCGCCTGCGCGATCGGGATCGACTTGGCGTTGGCCAGCGAACAGTAATCTCCGCCGGGGCAGCAGATGATGTCGGCGAGCAAACCTACGGTCGGCGTCGCAAGGCCGGCGGCGCGGGCCTCCTGCCACAGCGAAAACAGGTCGCGCTGCCTGACGTCGGCGAGGATCAGATTCTGCTCATGCGAGACGCGAAGTTCGCCGAAGCTGTAGTCGTCGGCGAGTGCCGCCACCGCATCCATCTGCGCGGCCGTGATGTCGCCGGGGGCCAGGCCGGGCGCCTTCAGCGAGAGTGTGACGATGGCGTAGCCGGGCACCTTGTGACTATGAACGTTGCGCTCGACCCAACGACTGAAAGCCTTGTCGTCGCGCTTCCTGACTTCGAACAGCGCGTCCTTTTCCGCCAGGAGCTGATACGTCGGCGCCGTGAAATGAGCCGCGATGCGTTCGACTTCGGCGGCGCCGATATCCTCAGGGCCGTCCTTCAGATGCGCCCATTCCTCTTCGACCTGGCGAGCGAATTCGGCGGCGCCCAGGGACTTGACCAGGATCTTGATGCGCGCCTTGTAGATGTTGTCGCGCCGTCCGTGGCGGTTGTAGATGCGCAGGATCGCCTCGCAATAACTGAGCAGATGCCGGGCGGGCAGGAATTCGCGGATCACCGGGCCGAGGATGGGCGTGCGTCCGAGCCCGCCGCCGACCTGGACGACGAAACCGGTTTCGCCCTCGGCGTTATGGGTCAGGTGCAGGCCGATATCGTGCGCCGCGGCGACGGTGCGGTCGCTCTTCGCGGCGTTCACCGCGATCTTGAACTTGCGCGGTAGATAGGCGAACTCCGGGTGGAAGGTGGACCACTGGCGGAGGACTTCTGCCCACGGCCGCGGATCGCTGACCTCGTCGGCGGCGACGCCGGCGTAGTGATCGGAGGTGACGTTGCGGATGCAGTTGCCCGAAGTCTGTATGGCATGCATCTCGACCTCGGCCAGTTCGGCGAGGATCTCCGGGACTTCCGGTAGCTTGAGCCAGTTGAACTGCAGGTTCTGCCGGGTGGTGAAATGGCCGGTGCCGCGGTCGTAGGTCCTGGCGATATGCGCAAGCTTCCGCAGTTGCCGGCTCGACAGCATGCCATAGGGCACGGCGATGCGCAGCATCGGCGCGTGGCGCTGGACATAGAGGCCGTTCTGCAGGCGCAAGGGGCGGAACTCGTCTTCGGAGAGTTCGCCGATCAGATGGCGCCGGGTCTGGTCGCGAAACTGGGCGACGCGTTCGGCGACCAGGCGGTGATCAATTTCATCGTAGCGATACATAGGTTCTCCGTGAATCGTAAGTCTATTGAGTAATCAGTCGGCCACCGACCAGGATCAGCATCGCTGCCAGGGTCGGTCTCAGGACGCGTTCCGGCACGCGACTGCTTAAGTGGCTGCCGATGAAAATGCCCGGCAGCGAGCCGATCAGCAGGCTGGCGAGCAGCGCCCAATCGACGCTGCCCAGCCACCAGTGGCCCATTCCGGCCGCCAGGGTCAGCGGCACGGCGTGGGCGAGATCGGAGCCGACAATGCGCCGCGTCGAGAGCTTCGGGTAGAGGAAGAACAAGGCCGTAATGCCCAGCGCGCCCGCCCCGACCGAGGAGACCGAGACCAGCGCGCCGAGTGCGGCGCCGACCGCGACGGTCAGCCAGTTCCTGCTGCGTTCGGTGAGCCACTCTGTCGCGCCGGATTTCGCCAGAATCTGCAGCCGGCGGCGGAAGATCAGGGCCAGCGCGGTCAGCAGCAGGGCGATGCCCAGGGCGATCGAGATCAGATGGCTGGAGGGCGCGCCCGAGGCGGAGTGCTGCGCCACCACGATCAGGGTCAGGGCGGCCGCGGGCAGGCTGCCCGCGGCCAGGAGTCCGGTGACGCGCCAGTACACGTTGCCCTTCCTGGCATGGACGAAGGTGCCGCCCGACTTGGTGATGGCGGCGTAGAGCAGGTCGGTGCCTACCGCGGTGGCCGGGTGGATGCCGAAGAACAAAACCAGGAGCGGCGTCATCAGCGAGCCGCCGCCGACCCCGGTCAGCCCGACGATGCCACCGACGGCAAATCCCGCAAAGCTGTAAGCAAAGTCCATGACCTGTCCCAAAGAGATTGAGGTGCATCGTATCGGCCTTATATAGATTTTAAAAATACTTTAATGTTAGAATTTAATAACCACTGGTTATTTAGAGGTTTTATGAACCTGCAGCAGATGCGCTATGTCTTCGAGGTGGCAAGGCGCGGCCTGAACGTCTCCGAGGCCGCCCTTGCCCTGCACACTTCCCAACCCGGCGTGTCCCGCCAGATCCGCGTGCTTGAGGAGGAGGTCGGTGTCGATATCTTCATCCGCCAGGGCAAGCGCCTGACGGGCATCACTGCGCCGGGGCGGGAGATATTGAAAATCGCCGAACGCATGCTGCATGACGTGGACAACCTGCGCGGGGTCGGGCAGGAATATTCCAACGAGGCGAGCGGCAGCCTGTCCATTGCCACCACCCACACCCAGGCGCGCTATGTCCTGCCGCGCGTGATCCAGCAGTTCATGCAGCGTTATCCGGCCGTGCGCGTCAGCCTGCACCAGGGCAATCCGGCGCAGGTTTGCGAGTACGTGCTCACTGGAGAGGCGGACATCGCCATCGCCACCGAGGCGATCGGCGAGCATCCGGAACTGATCATGCTGCCCTGCTACCAGTGGAACCGCTGCGTCATCGCGCCAACCCGGCACCCCATCCTCAAGGCCCTGCCGCTGACCCTGGAAGAGATCGCCAGGCATCCGGTCATTACCTACGATTTCGCCTTCAGCGGCCGCTCGCAGATTAACCAGGCCTTCGCCGCCCGCGGGCTTGTTCCCAACGTGGTGCTGACCGCGATCGACGCGGACATCATCAAGACCTACGTCGCGCTGGGCTTGGGGGTCGGCATCATGGCGGCGATGGCCTATGACGAAAAAGTCGACCGAGGCCTGCGCGCGGTCGATGCCGCGCACCTTTTCGAGTCGGCCACGACCCGTCTCGGGGTATTGAAGAATGCCTATCTGCGCGGCTATGCCTACGCCTTCATCGAACTGTTCGCACCGCATCTGACGCGCCGCGCGGTGGCGGCCGCGCTCGCCGGCGACGAGGGCAACGATCCCGGGCTATAAGCTGGCTGGCGTGCTACATTTCGTCCGATGATCGACAAACCCCCGACGATATTCCTGCCCGGTCTGCTCTGCGACGAAGCGGTATGGCCGGCGCAGCTGAACGCATTCGCCGGTCGCTCGGATTGCCGGGTGGCCGACTACGGCTTGCTCGATTCCTTGCCGGCCATGGCGGCAGCCGTGTTGCAGAGTGCACCCGATGAATTCCTGCTGGTCGCTCATTCGATGGGCGGACGAGTCGCGCTGGAAGTATTTCGCCTTGCCCGCGAGCGGATCAAGGGGCTCGCCCTGCTCGACACCGGATACCAGGCGAGGGATCCGGGCGCGGCGGGAGAGCGCGAATTCGCGACGCGCATGGCCCTGCTAGATCTGGCGCGGCAAAGCGGCATGAGGGCCATGGGCGAACAATGGGCGCGCGGCATGGTCCATCCGGATCGCTTAGCCGAAGTCCCGCTGATGACGGCGATACTCGACATGATCGAGCGGAAATCCGCCGCCGTCTTCGAAGCCCAGATAACCGCGCTGCTGGCCAGACCGGACGCGCAGCCGCTGCTGCCCCTGATCCGCTGCCCGACGCTGCTCGCCTGCGGCCGCGAGGACAGTTGGAGCCCGCCGGCCAGACACGAAGAGATGGCCAGGCTGATCCCGGGCGCCCAGTTGGTGCTGCTCGACGATTGCGGCCACATGTCCACCCTGGAGCGGCCCGAGGCGGTCAATGCCGCCCTGCTCGCCTGGCTGGATCAGCTCTAGCTCCCGAACCGGATGCCCACCATGCCGCTTACCAACAGCTTCAAGACCATCGTTGAATTCGGAGACTGCGATCCGGCGCGGAAAGTTTTCTATCCGAACTATTTCAAGTGGTTCGATACCGGCACCCGGCATTTCTTTGTCGCCAACGGCTTTCCGCTCTGGCCCGGCTTGTGGCGCACCAGCGGCATAGACGGAGCGCCACTGGTCGATGCCTCGGCGAAATTTTTCGCCTCCGTGACCTATGGCGATGAGATCGAAATCGAAACCTCCATCCAGGAATGCGGCGGCAAGAGCTTCACCATGCGCCACCGCATCCGGCGCGGTCAGACGATACTCGTCGAGGGCCGGGAGGTGCGGGTCTTCGTTGCCGCCGACCCCGTTGATCCGGGCCGCATCCGCGCCGTCTCCGTTCCGGCGGAAGTCCGGGCGCTTTGCTCCGGATGATGCTTCAGGCGTGAAACAAACAAGTGATAAACTGAAACCTCAGAACAATAACTGGAGACAAGACGTGAAACTTCCCGCTCGCATCAGTCTGTGCACCCTTGCCTTGCTCGGCCTGCAGGCCATGGCGTTTGCCAAGCCCATGCCGGATACCCTGAACCTGCGTCTGGTCGGGCACTCGGATCTCAATGGCGCCGGCAAGGGCGGCGAGGGCCTGGCCCTGAAGCAGGTCGGCACCAAGACGATACTCTTCCTGGCCCACGAATCGGGGCCGCAATGCTTCAGCGTCATCGACGTCACCACGCCGGCCAAGCCGGTGGTGATCAAGCAGATCCCGGTCGAAGCCGATTTCGTTCGCTGCAATTCCCTGGCTCTCTCCGGCGATGTCCTGGTGGTGGCCAGGCAAAGCGAAAAGATCGGCCAGCCCCACGGCGGCATCAAGACCTACGATGTCAGCGACGCGGCCAACCCCCAGTTGCTAGCCTACTTTGACCTGACCGGACCGAATTCCCGCGGCACCCATTACCTGACATTCGCCGATGGCCGCTACGCCTACCTGTCCACCGGGGCGAAGGACTTCATTCCGAAGAATCCGCTAGACGATCAAATGATGATGATCGTCGATCTCCAGGATCCGAAGAACCCTAAGGAAGCCGGGCGCTGGTGGCTGCCCGGCACCCGGGTCGGCGACGAAGCTCCGGCACCTCTCCGTGTCAAACCCTTCAATAGCGGCTTTCGCCTGCATACCCCGCTGATCCCCGCCGAGCGGCCCGACCGAGCCTATGTCGCCTGGATCGATGGCGGTATCCTGGTGCTAGATATTTCCGACAAGGCCCAGCCCAAGGAAGTCGCGCACATCTCCTGGCAATCCCTGAATGAAGGCTTCATGCATACTGTGTTGCCGATACTCGACCGCGGCCTGCTGATCGCCTCGCAGGAGTCGACCAAGGAAGATTGCAAGGATTGGCCGATGCGCATCACCGTCGTCGATATCCATAACGAGACCCGGCCCTACCCGCTGGCGGTGATGCCGACGCCGGCCAATATCGCCGACCTGTGCAAAGGCGGCGGCCGCTTCGGCGCCCACAACATTAATCAGAACACTGCGCCTGCGGTCTCGCAGGTGCTTAAGAACACTGTCGTCACGGCGCAGTTTGCCGGTGGCCTGCGGATCTATTCGATCAAGAATCCGGCCGAGCCCAAGGAGATCGCCTACTTCGCGCCCAAGGTGCCGGGCAACAAGGGCGGCGCAATCCAGATCAACGACCTGATCGTCGGCAAGAACGGCCTGATCTACACCAACGACCGCTTTACCGGCGGCTTGTACATCCTGCAGTACACCGGAAAGACGCCGTTGAATTGAGCGGCAGGGCGGCTGCCTCCTGATCGGGTAGTGCCCGCAGTTGCCCAAGGGGCAACCCAGGGCTCTTGTGCCAGTGAAGCAGGTGCTAGATGAGATTCAGGATATAGCCGCCCGATTTTTCGTCGCGCTGCAACTTCAGCATCTGGCGCTTTTCCGCTTCTTCCAGGAGTTCGCTGAAGGAGCGGAAGCCGTAGTAGGACTCGGTGAAGCCGGGCTTGCGCCGCTTCAGGGCCTGCTTGACCATCGAGCCCCAGACCTGTTCGCCGGCGCCGCGCTCCGCGACCAGTGCCTCGATGGTCTCCAGCGTCAGGTCTAGCGCCTCCTGTTTTTTCTCCTCGTCGTCGTTCTTCGGTATCGGCTTGGTCTTGGCCGAGGCCGCCGGCTCGGTCTTCTCCGGGCGTTTCTTGGCGGTTCTCTTCTTGGTTTCCTCGGCGCGCACCAAGTCGTCGTAGAAGATGAATTCGTCGCAGTTGGCGATCAGGAGATCGGAGGTGGAGTTCTTGACGCCGACGCCGATCACCAGCTTGTTGTTCTCGCGCAGCTTCGAGACCAGCGGCGAGAAGTCGGAATCGCCGCTGATGATGACGAAGGTATCGACATGCGATTTCGTGTAGCAGAGGTCCAAGGCGTCGACCACCAGGCGGATGTCGGCCGAATTCTTGCCGGACTGGCGGACATGGGGAATTTCGATCAGTTCGAAGGCGGCTTCGTGCATGCCGGCCTTGAAGTCCTTGTAGCGGTCCCAGTCGCAGTAGGCTTTCTTGACCACGATGCTGCCCTTGAGCAGCAGGCGCTCGAGCACTTTGCGGATGTCGAACTGCGCGTACTTCGCATCGCGCACGCCCAGGGCGACGTTCTCGAAGTCGCAGAACAGCGCCATGTTGTTGATCTCGTTTTGCGTAGCCATTTTGTTTTCCTCAGTGCTGCAAGATTTTCGACAGGAACTGCTGTGCCCTCTCCGAGCGCGGCTGGCCGAAGAACTCCTCCTTTGGCGCGTCCTCGACGATGCGTCCCTGATCCATGAAGATGACCCGGTGCGCGACGCGGCGGGCGAAGCCCATCTCGTGGCTGACGACCATCATGGTCATGCCTTCTTGTGCGAGGTCCACCATCACGTCGAGCACTTCCTTGACCATCTCCGGATCGAGCGCCGAGGTCGGTTCGTCGAAGAGCATGCAGATCGGATCCATGGCCAGTGCCCGGGCGATGGCGACGCGCTGCTGCTGTCCGCCGGAAAGCTGTCCGGGATATTTCTCCGCTTGGGCGGAGAGGCCGACCCGGTCGAGGAGTTTCAGGCCCCGCCCGATCGCTTCCTCGCGGCTGCGGCCTAGCACCTTGATCTGGGCGATGGCCAGGTTGTCGCTGACGCTCATGTGCGGGAACAGTTCGAAGTTCTGGAAGACCATCCCGACATGGGCGCGCAGCTTAGCGAGCTTGGTCTTGGGGTCGCCGACGGAGATGCCATTGACCACGATCTCGCCCTGCTGGAAAGGCTCCAGCCCATTGACGCACTTGATCAAGGTCGACTTGCCCGACCCGGAAGGGCCGCAGACGACGATGACCTCGCCTTTCTCGACCTCGGTCGAGCAGTCGCTGAGAACCTGGAAGCTGCCGTAGTGCTTGCTGACATTTCTGATCGAAATCATGAGCCCGCTCTCTTCTGGAAATGCTTGACCAGCATGGACGCCGAAAAGCAGATGGCGAAATAGACGGCGCCGGCGAACAGCAATAGTTCGACCAGGCGGCCGTCGCGGTCGCCCACCTTGTAGGCGGCGCCGAAGAAGTCCGCCAGCGAACTGACATAGACCAGCGAGGTATCCTGGAACAGGATGATGCCCTGGGTGAGCAGGAGCGGCACCATGTTGCTCACGGCCTGCGGCAGTATCACCAGACGCATCGTTTGACTCTGGCTCATGCCCAGCGCCAGCGCCGCGGCGGACTGCCCCCGGGACACGCTCTGGATGCCGGCGCGAATGATCTCGGCGTAATACGCCGCCTCGAACAGGGCGAAGGCCACCAGCGCCGAAGAGAGCCGGGTGTCGGAGGTGCGCGGCGTGCTGAACAGGCTCTCCAATAGCGCCGGCACGATCAGGAAGAACCAGAGCAAGACCATGACCAGGGGGATCGATCTGAACAGGTTCACGTAGCTTGCGGCGAACCAGGACAGCAACCTGATGTCGGACATCCGCATGATCGCGAGCAGCGTGCCCCAGACGATGCCGGCCGCCACGGCGAGCACGGTGATCTCCAGGGTCGTCTGCATGCCCGCCCAAAGGAAGGGCCAGGCGCCGGGGATCGAACTCCAGTCGAACTCAGCCATGATGGCCGCCCTGGCCGGGAACCCGGACGCGGGCTTCGAGCCTGTGCATCAGGCTCATGATCAGGGCGTTCAGGAGCATGAAGGTGAGGGTCACGGCGATGAATGATTCGTAGGGCTGGGCGGTGTAGTCGACCAGTTGCCGTCCCTGCGCGGCGAGTTCCAGCAGGCCTATGGTCGAGGCCACCGCGGAATTCTTGAAGATATTGAGGAACTCGGAAGTAAGGGGCGGCACGATGATGCGGAACGCCATCGGCAGCAGCACATAGCGATAGGTCTGCGGGCCGCTCAGGCCCAGGGCCAGACCGGCGAGCCTCTGGCCGCGCGGCAGGGAGTCTATGCCCGAGCGGACCTGTTCGCAGACGCGGGCGCCGGTGAACAGCCCGAGGCAGATCATCGCCGCGGTGAATTGCTGGAGCAGCGGGTTGATCTCTTTGTAGGCATTGCCGAGCCGCTCGGGCAGCAGTTCGGGCAGGACGAAATACCAGATGAAGAGTTGCACCAGCAGCGGAATGTTGCGGAACAATTCGACGTAGAGCGCACCGATGCCGGAGAGCCAGCGGTTGGGAACGGTGCGCAGCACGCCCATTGCCGATCCGATCACCAAGGCAATGATCCAGGCAGACAGCGACAGCGCCAGCGTCGTCATCAGACCCGAGAGCATCCAGCCGAGATAGCTGGTGCCGCCCGAGGGAACTTGGGCGAGAAAGATGCCCCAGTTCCAGTGGTAGCCCATTTCCGCTCTGCCTAATCGAAAGCCTTGTCGTTCGGGTTCTTGAAGGTTTTCGCCACGTCCTCGCTAATCGGGAAGTTGAGATTCAGCCCCTTGGGCGGAATCGGCGACATGAACCACTTCTTGTAAATCCTCTCCGCTTCGCCCGAACTCATGGCGCGGGTCAGCGCCGCATCAACCAGTTTCTTGAACGGCGCATCGTCGCGACGCAGCATGCAGCCGTAGGCTTCGCGCGACTGCGGCTGACCTACGATGAGCCAGTCGGCCGGACGCCGGGCCTTGGCCATCTCGCCGGCGAGCAGGGCGTCGTCCATCATGAAGGCGACGGCCCGTCCAGTCTCCAGCGTCAGGAAGGACTCGCCATGATCCTTGGCGCTGATGATGTTCATACCGAGTTTCTTGTCCTCGTTCATCTTGCGGATCAACCGCTCGGATGTCGTACCGGCGGTGGTCACCACGTTCTTGCCTGCGAGATCGGCAAAGTCCTTGATGCCGGAGCCCTGTTTGACCAGAAGGCGGGTGCCGATGACGAATATCGTGTTGGAGAAGGCGACCTGTTTCTGCCTCTCGGTATTGTTGGTGGTCGAGCCGCACTCGATGTCCACGGTGCCGTTTTGCACCAGCGGAATGCGGTTCTGCGAAGTCACCGGCGTCAGCTTGACCTGCAGGTTAGCCAGCTTGAGTTCCGCCTTGACTGCATCGACCACCTTCTGCATCAGTTCCTGCGAATAGCCGACCACCTGCTGTTTGTCGTCGTAGTAGGAAAAGGGAATCGACGACTCGCGATGGCCCAGCGCGATGGTATTGCTGTCCTTGATCTTCTTCAGCGTCCCGCCGGACTGCTGGGCCAGGACGGGGGCGCTGATGAGCAAACCGGCGAGGATGGCGGCGAACAGGCGAAGGTGTTTCATTGACATTCTCCACTGTTGGACTAGAGGCGGAGTTTACGCTAGAACCGTTGTCATGGCCTTGGCCATTTATCCGGAGGAAACATGCGTACTTCCATGAATTGGCTTGCCGTTCTGCCCGCTTTTGCTTCCCTTGTGCTCGCCGGGTCTGTGTCGGCGCAGGATACTGCCGCGCAGTTTCAGACCTTCTGCGCCACCTGTCACGAATCCGACGGTGAGTCGCGCGCCCCGGGCCGCGATGTGCTGAGGCAGATGTCGCCGGAGCAAATCCTTTCTGCGCTCGAAAAGGGCACCATGAGCAAGGTCGGTGCCGAACGCAGCCGCGTAGAGCGTCGCGCCCTGGCCGAATACCTCGCCGGGAAAAAGCTTGGCTCGTCGCCGCTGGCAGCCATCCCGCAATCGGCCTACTGCGGCGCTGCCGCGAAAGCCTTTGATGCTTCAGGCCCGAACTGGAACGGCTGGGGCGTGACCCAGGCGAACACGCGATTCCAGCCGGCCAATGACGCTGGCATCAGCGAAAGCGAGGTGCCGCGGTTGAAGCTGAAGTGGGCATTCGGCTTCCCCGGCGCGAGCTCCGCCAGCGCCCAGCCGGTGGTGCTCGGCGGACGGGTCTACATCTCCAGCTGGGAGGGCGATGTCTTCTCGCTCGACGCCAGGACCGGGTGCATCCACTGGCGGCTGGAAACGGAGGCCGGCATCCGCAGCGCGATCACCCTTGCGCCGGGCGCAGGGAAACCCTGGGTGGCCTACTTTTCCGACCTGGCTGCCAACGCCTATGCCGTGGATGCGGCAAGCGGCAAAATCCTCTGGAAGAGCAAGCTCGATTCCTATCCCCTGGCGCGCGTCAGCGGCTCGCTGAAGTTGCACGACGGCCTGCTCTACATCCCGGTGTCCTCGCGCGAGGAATCGATGGCCGCCGATCCCAAGTATCCATGCTGCCGCTTCCGGGGCAGCGTCGTCGCGTTGGACGCCGCCAGCGGAAAACAGGTCTGGAAAACCTACACGATTGCCGACCAGGCTCAGCGGACCCAAGTGAGCCGCGCGGGCGTCCAGTCGTGGGGGCCGTCGGGCGCTGCGGTCTGGAGTTCGCCGACGATCGATGCGCTGCGCAATTCCCTTTATGTCGCCACGGGCAATTCCTATTCGGCTCCGGTCGCGCCCATGTCCGATGCGATCGTCGCGCTGGATCTGAAATCGGGGCGGATACTCTGGTCCCGTCAGATCACGCCGAACGACACCTGGAACGGCAGCTGTCCCGAGACCGCGCGCGACCATGCCAACTGCGCCGACAGGGCCGCCCCCGACTACGACTTCGCCTCCCCGCCTATCCTGGTCGAGGACAGAGGAGGTCGGGCGAAGCTGGTCATCGGCCAGAAATCGGGCGTGCTCTTCGCGCTCGATCCCGACAGGAAAGGTGCGACAGTTTGGGAGCGGCGCGTTGGCGAGGGCGGCACTTCCGGCGGCATCATGTGGGGTTCGGCAACGGACGGTGAGCGCGTCTATGCGGCGCTCTCCGACGCCAAACGGGTCGGCCGTGAAATCGATCCGGAATCGGGTGGCGGACTGGTCGCGCTCGAACTCAAGACGGGCAAGCTGCTCTGGAACACCCCTCATCCCGACTGCGGCAGCAGGAAGCCCTGCGGCAAGGTTCAGGCCGCCGCCGTCAGCGCGATACCCGGCGCGGTATTTTCCGGTTCGGTCGATGGCCACTTGCGCGCTTATTCCGCCAGCGATGGCAGGATCATCTGGCAGTTCGATAGCGCCCGGGAATTCGCCACCGTGAACGGCGTGCCGGCCAGGGGCGGCTCGATCAGCGACGGCGGAGTCGCCGTCGTCGATGGCATGCTCTTCGCCAATTCCGGATATTCCCATCATTCCGGCATCATTCCCGGCAATGTCTTTCTGGCCTTCGGCGTGGAATAGAGGCCGCGCTACAGCGACCTGATCTGCACCTTGCGCCACTTGATCGGGCCGCTGGCGGCGCCTTTGACGCCGACACCAAATTGCAGTGCGAACGGCCCGCTGGCATGCAGGTTGTTCTGCGCGCGGGCGGTGACGACCCCGTTGAACTTGACGGCCAGCTCCGCACCCTTCGCGGAGATCTCGAAGGTGTTCCACCGGCCTCCGGCCTTATAGACGATGGGTACCGGCACCGCGGCGACATTGACGATCGCGGCCGTGGCATAACTCGGGTCCGGACGGATGTCCCAGATATTCACTTCGTAGGCATTTTCGGAGGTGACCTGGGCGGGATCGGAGCCGCGGAGGAAGATGCCGCTGTTGGTATCGGACTCAGCCCAGAACTCGGCGTAGATCTCGAAATCCTTGTAGGAGTCCTTCGAGACGAGGAAGCCGCCCTTGCCCTTGTCGGCCACGATGGCGCCGCCCTCGCTGCGCCAGTTGGCGTCGCCGATGCGCTTCCAGTTCTCCAGGCCCTTGTCGCCATCAATCAGCGTGACCCAGTCCGAACCGGAGGGTTGGCTGGCGCAGCCGAAAACGGTGAGCGCAACCAGCAGCAAGCCCATAGTGATGACGGATATGCGTTTCATGTTGTCCCCTTTATTGTCGATGAGCACTCGATTGAAGCCGCCATTCTGCCTGCGGAAGGTAACCCATTGCTCAGGAATAACGTACAAAATTGTCACGACTTAGCTCACTTCAGAAGGTAGAATCATGCCCCGCGACGAGTTCGGTCCTTATCGTTAACCTCGACTGCCCTCGGTTGTCCTTGCTTCCGCTGCTGCACAATTAATCAAGGGCGCGCCGCAAGGCGAGTCCCTCAGTTTCCATGTTTGTAGAGGACGGTCTTCCCCCACCCGCACGCTACCGCGCCATGGCGGTCATCATTCTCGGCATTGCGGTATCGATACTCGATGGCACCATCGTCAATCTGGCCTTGCCCGGTATCGCGCGCGATTTGCATGCCAGCGCAGCGCAAGCGGTCTGGGTCGTCAATGCCTACCAGGTGGCCACGCTGGCCTTTCTGCTGCCGTTTGCCAACCTCGGCGATCGGGTCGGCTACCGACGCGTCTATCTGTCCGGACTGGCGTTCTTCACCGCGGCATCTCTAGGCTGCACCCTGGCCGACTCCATGCCGCTCCTGGCCGCTGCGCGCGCCATCCAGGGACTGGGCGCGGCCGGCATCATGTCGGTGAATACCGCGCTGGTGAGCCTGATCTACCCCAGACGCATGCTCGGCCGCGGCATTGCCATCAATTCGCTGGTGGCGGCCGCTGCCTCCGTCGCCGGGCCATCGGTGGCCGCGGCCATCCTTTCGGTTGCTTCATGGCCGTGGCTGTTTGCCCTGAACCTGCCGCTGGGCGTGGTGGTCCTGTGGCTGGGGTTTCGCGCATTGCCGCACAATCCTCCGGGGCCCGCAGTCGGGGCCAGGCTGTTGTGGGTCGATGTGGCGCTCAACGCCCTGATGTTCAGCCTGCTGTTTCTGGGCGTCGATACGCTGGGCACCGGCGCCGGCCAGGGCGCGACCTCTCCCGCTTTGGTCAGCGGCGTTGCCCTGCTCGCCGTCGGCGTGGTGGTGGGCGTGATCTACGTGCGCCGGCAACTGATTCAGCCGGTGCCGCTGTTTCCCGTGGATTTGCTGCGCATTCCGGTGTTTGCCCTGTCGATGGGCACCTCGATCACGGCCTTTGCGGCGCAGACCCTGACCTACATCGCGCTGCCTTTCCTGATGCTCGACGGTTATGGCCGCACGCCCATACAGGCGGGATTGCTGATCACCGCCTGGCCTATCGCCACCGTGGTCGTGTCGCCTATCGTCGGCCGCTTGATCGGCCGTTATCCGGACGGGCTGCTCGGCGGAATCGGCCTGGGGATTATGGCTGCGGGCCTGGCCCTGCTGGCCCTGTTGCCGGACGCGCCGGCAAATGCCGATATCGTCTGGCGCATGGTGTTGTGCGGTATCGGCTTCGGCATGTTCCAGTCGCCCAACAACCACACCATCGTCACCACGGCGCCGCAGCATCGTTCCGGCGGCGCCAGCGGCATGCTCGGGACGGCGCGGCTGACGGGACAGGCCATCGGCGCGGTGATCCTGGCCATCATCTTCAGTTTCGCCAATGCCCACAATGGACACGGTCCGATCATCGCGCTGGCTCTGGCTTCCTGCTTCTCGGCGGCGGGCGGCACCTTCAGTTCGCTGCGCCTACGCCATCCCCGCGCGGCGGAATGACCGCCGACGCCGGAACCACTGTTTCGTCTTCGGGTTTCGCTTCATCCTGCTGTTGCTGCAGCGCCCACATCTGGGCGTAGGTGCCACCTATTTCCAGCAGCGAGCGGTGGCTGCCGCGCTCGATGATGCGGCCCTGATCGAGGACCAGGATCTCGTCGGCATTCATTACCGTCGACAAGCGGTGGGCGATGACCAGCGTGGTATGGCCGACCGCCACCTGTTCGAGTTGGGCCTGGATCGCCTGCTCGGTCTTGGAGTCGAGCGCCGAGGTGGCTTCGTCGAAGATCAGGATAGGCGGGTTCTTCAAGAGCGCCCGGGCGATGGCGACTCGCTGCTTCTCGCCGCCCGAGAGTTTCAGGCCGCGCTCGCCGACGCTGGTCTGATAGCCGTCGGGTAGACGCGCTATGAATTCGTGCAACTGCGCGGCGCGGGCGGCACCGATCACCTCCTCGTGGCTGGCCTCGGGCCGGCCGTACTGGATGTTGTAGTACAGCGTGTCGTTGAACAGCACCGTGTCCTGCGGCACTATGCCGATATTGGCGCGCAGGGACGACTGGGTCAGCGCCCGGATGTCCGAGCCGTTGATGCGGATGGCGCCGCCGGCTACATCGTAGAAGCGATAGAGCAGGCGCGCCAGGGTGGATTTCCCCGAACCGCTGTGGCCGACCACCGCCACCGTCTTGCCGGCGGGAATGGTGAAGTCCACATCGAACAGGATCTGCCGTTTGCCGTCGTAGCCGAAGCTGACATGAGTGAAGGCGACGGCGCAGGGGCCGGCTCTGAGCTGTCGCGCATCGGGGGCATCCTGCACTTCGCGATGTTGTCGCAATAGAGTGAACATCCGCTCGATGTCGGTGAGCGATTGGCGGATCTCTCGGTAGAGTACGCCGAGGAAGTTGAGCGGTATGTAGAGCTGGATCAGGAAGGCGTTGACCAGCACAATGTCGCCCACCGTCATGCTGCCCCCGGCCACGCCCGTCGCCGCCCGCCACATCATCAGCGCCACGGCGAAGGAGATGATCAGCGCCTGGCCGAGATTGAGGAAGGACAGCGAGCGTTGGCTCCTTACCTGGGCGGCTTCCCACTTCTGCAGTTGCAGGTCGTAGCGCTGCGCCTCGTAAGCCTCGTTGTTGAAATACTTGACCGTCTCGTAGTTGAGCAGGCTGTCGACGGCGCGGATATTCGCCGCCGAATCCAGTTCGTTGGCCTCGCGGCGCAGGTGGGTGCGCCAGTTGGTGACGATCACAGTGAACGCGATGTAGATGGTCAGGGCGGCGACGGTGATCAGGACGAACCCCCATTCGTACTTGTAGGCCAGGACGCCCAGCACCAGCGCAATTTCCACCAGCGTCGGCAGGATCGAGTAGAGCGTATAGCTGATCAGCGAGCCGATGGCGCGCGTGCCGCGTTCGATGTCGCGGGTCAGCCCCCCGGTCTGGCGTTCGAGATGGAAGCGCAGGGACAGTGCATGCAGGTGTTCGAACACCTGCAGGGCGATGGCGCGCACCGCCTGCTGCGTCACCCGCGCGAACAGCAGTTCGCGCATTTCGGTGAACAGCGAGGTGGAAAAGCGCAGCGCGCCGTAGGCCGCCAGGAGGCCGAGCGGCACCAGCATGAGCTCTTTTTCCGCAGGCAGCCCTAAGGTGTCGATGATCCCCTTGAACACCAGGGGCACGGCGACGTTGGCGAGCTTGGCACCGATCAGGCAGACCAGGGCGAAGATGACGCGACCCTTCCAGGCCCACAGGTAGGGAATCAGCGTCTTGACGGTTTGCCAGTCGTGGCGATCTTTCGGGGCCGGACCCGGCAGGGTGGCGGCGTGTTGGCTTCTGCGCATGGCGCGATTCTATCAGGCGCGACTCTAGCAGCCTGTCGGACTTTCCCCGTAGGTGCGACGAAGGTAAATCCGGATGCAACGCATCCCGCGTGGAAAGTCCGACAGACTGCTATCAAGAGACGCGGCCGGGCTTTATCATGGGGACCGCAACAGACCTTGAGGAAACAGCATGAACGGAGAGAAACTCAGCCTGCCGGACATCCAGCCGACCCTGCGCGTGGTGCCGATGCCCGCGGACGTCAATGCCTCCGGCGACATCTTCGGCGGCTGGGTGATGTCCCAGGTGGATATCGCCGGCGGCTTCGCCGCGATGAAGCGGGCACGCGGCCGTATCGCGACCGTCGCGGTGAATGCCTTCCAGTTCAAGCAGCCGATTTCGGTTGGCGATGTGGTGAGCTTCTATGCCGAGGTGATCCGTGTCGGCCGCACCTCGATCACCGTCGATGTCCAGGTGTACGCCGAGCGGCACCCAGCGGACCCCGTGGTGGTCAAGGTCACCGAGGCGACCCTGACTTATGTCGCGACCAACCTCGACGGCAGCAAGCGCGAGTTGTTGCCCTAACACCTGCTTCGCGGCACAAGTGCCCTGGGTGGTCTTTCAGACAACTTCGGGCATTAGGCTTCCGTCGTGGCGCTTTCCCCGGCCTTGGCTTTCTTGGTTTTCACCGTCTTCGGATCGACCGTCAGCGGCGCGTAGATTTCCACGCGATCGCCGTCGGCGAGACCGGCTTCCAGGGCCACGATCTTGCCGTAGATGCCGACCTTGTTCTTCGCCAGGTCGATCTCGGGAAACTGTCTGAGTATTCCCGAGCGCTCTATCGCCTCCTTGACCGTCGCGGCCTCATCGACCTCGATGTTGAGCCAGGCCTGGCGGCGCGTGTTGCCGTATGCGACTGAGATTTTCATGCCCATTCCTTAAACACTGTGGGCGCCGGCCATCTGTATGCCCTTGCCGGCGCGGACGTCGAGGATGCGCTTGGCGACGACGAGCAGACCCGCGACCAGGAATCCGCCCGGCGGCAGGATCATCACCAGCACGCCGGTATCCTCCGGCAGGATGCGCATTTCGAGGAACTTGAATGCCGGGCCGAGCAGCAGCGAGGCATCGGCGAACAGCGTGCCCGAACCGATGATCTCGCGCACCGCACCGATCACGGTCAGCGAGATGGTGAAGCCCAGGCCCATGAAGATGCCGTCGAGCAGGGAGTTCAGCACCGGCTCCTTGGAGGCGAAGGCCTCGAGGCGGGCGAGCGGCAGGCAGTTCGAGACGATCAGCGCGATGAACAGGCCGAGCACCTTGTACAGTTCGTGCATCCAGGCGTTCATGGTCAGATCGACCAGAGTCACCATCGCGGCAACGATCAGGATATAGACGGGGATCCTGACCTCCTGCGTGATCCTGTCGCGGAACAAGGCCACCAGCAGGTTTGATGCGGCCATGACCACGGCGGTCGCCAGGCCCATGCCCAGACCGTTGGTGGCGCTGGTGGTCATGGCCATGGTCGGACACATGCCGAGGAGCATGCAAAGCACGCCGTTGTTGTCCCACAGCCCGTCCTTGACGATGCGCTGATAATCGGTCGCCATTATTTCGCCCCCATCATTTTCGTCTTGTTGGCGGCGAAGAATTCCAGCCCGCCGCGCACCGCAGCCACCACACCGCGCGGAGTGATGGTGGCGCCGGCGAACTGGTCGAACTGGCCACCGTCCTTCTTCACCTTCCACTTGTCCGCCGGCGGATTGCCGAGGAACAGGCCGGTGAATTTGAGTATCCAGCCGCTCTTCTTTTCCTCGATCTTGTCGCCCAGCCCCGGCGTTTCCTTGTGCGCCGTGACGCGCACGCCGAGGATATGGCCTTCGGCATCGAGGCCTAGCATTAGCCGGACCGGACCGCCATAGCCCGTGCCATGCACTTCGTAGGCGACGCCGGTAACCTGGCCGGCCTTCATGGCGCGATAGATCGTCACCTCCTCGCCCTGTTCGTTCTTCATGTCGATGGCATCGGTGACCGGGTTGTTGTCGTGGATTCCGGCCGGGATCACCTGGGCCAGCGAGTTCAGCCGGTCCTCCATGGCGCGTTCCTTGATGGCGTCGACGGTGAGCCGGTCGGTGACCGCGAGGACCAGGCCGAAGCCCAGACAGAAGACGCCGAGGATGGTCGCGTGCTTGATCGTGCCGTCTTTCATTTCACCCCCGGCTTGGAAGCGAGCGGCAGAGGTTCGCCGCGGCGCGTGCGACCGAAACTGCGCGGACGCGTGTATTGATCGATGATCGGTGTCAGCGAATTCATCAGCAGCACCGCGAAGGCCATGCCTTCCGGATAGCCGGCGAAGTTGCGGATGGTCCAGGTCAGGACGCCGACGCCGATGCCGAACCACAACTGGCCGAGCTTGGAGACCGGCGAGGTGACATAGTCGGTGGCGATGAAGAAGGCGCCGAGAAAAGTCGCGCCCGAGAACAGATGGAACAGGCCGCTGGTGTAGCGCTCCGGATTGATAGCGTGGAACAGCGTGGCCATGAGGAAGATCGAGCCCATCACGGTGAGCGGGATGTGCCAGGAGATGATGCGGCGGAACATCATGTACAGGCCGCCGGCGAGAATCAGTAGCGCCGAGGTCTCGCCCAGGCTGCCGGCGCGTTGGCCCAAGGCCATGTCCATCAGATCGGGCACGTGCTGCATCGCCTGCGACACGGGAATGCCGCGCGATAGTTCGGTCTTGACGTAGCCCAGGGCTGAGGCGGCGCTGATGGTATCGGGCAGTTTGCCGCCGAAGGTGATGGCCAGAGAATCGATGAGTCCCGGCGCGCCCGCCGAGAACAGCGGGTGCGGAAGAACCCAGGCGGTCATTATCACCGGGAAGGAAACCAGCACCGCGACGCGCGCCACCATCGCCGGGTTGAAGACATTCTGGCCGAGACCGCCATAGGCATGCTTGGCCAGCGGGATCGCGAACACCGCGCCGATCACCCCTATCCACCAGGGCGCCCAGGGCGGCAGGCTCATCGCCAGGAGCCATCCGGTCAGCACCGCCGAGCCGTCGCCCAGGGTCGAGGTCGGCGAGCGCCCCGAGAGCATCAGGCACAGCGCTTCGGCGAAACAGCAGGCGCCGACGGTGACCGCGAAGAGCAGGATCGCCGGCCAGCCGAACAGGTACAGGTTGCACAGGGTGGCCGGCACGAGCGCCCACAGCACCGTGGTCATGGTTTTTTGGACGGTGTTGTCCGTATGGGTGAACGGCCCACTCTTGCTCTGGGTCACGGTACTCATGCGCCGGCCTGCTCTTCGGCGACGGCGTTGGCCTTGTCCTTGGCCGCTGCGAGCTTGGCGTCCATGGCCGCTTTCTTCGCCAGGGCCGCCTGCTCGAGGCGGATGGCGTGTGCCTCGGCCAGCGTCTTGGTGCGTTCGATCTTGCGCTCTTCGCGGTTCTGCTCCATCAGCATGCCCTTGGCGTAGTTGAAATAGTGCACCAGCGGGATGTGCGATGGGCAGATCCAGGAACAGCTACCGCAGGAAACGCAATCCTGGACGCCCAGTCTGGCCGCGACATCGAGCTTGTCCTTGCGGATGAAGGCCGCCATCTCCACCGGCGACAAGCCGCAAGGACAGATGGTGACGCAGGTGCCGCAACGGATGCAGGGACCGGCCTGTGCATCATTGACCTCGGCCGGGGTCAGGGCGAGGATGCCCGAGGTGCCCTTGACCACCGGCACGTCCAGGCTGGGCAGGGGCTGGCCCATCATCGGGCCGCCATTGACCAGGCGGCTGGGTTCGCTCTTGAAGCCGCCGCAGAAGGCGACCAGTTCCGCTACCTTCGTGCCGATCGGCACTTCGATGTTTTTCGGGTTGCGCACGGCGCCGCCGCTCACCGTCAGCACGCGCGACAACAGCGGCCGGCCGAAGCGCACCGCCGCGTGCACGGCGCGCGCCGTGGCGACGTTATGCACGACCACGCCGAGGTCGGCGGTGAGTTTCTTCGCCGGCGTCTCAAGTCCGGTGATGGCCTGGGTCAGATGGCGTTCCGAACCCATCGGATACTGCACCGGCACGGCGATCACCGCGACATTGGGGTACTCGGCCGCCGCCTTGTTCATGGCTGCGAGCGCCTGCCGCTTGTTGTCCTCGATGGCCACCACGACGCGCGGTGCGCCCAGCGCATGGGCCATGATGCGCGCGCCGTCGATCACCTCTGCGGCATGTTCGCGCATGACGCGGTCGTCGCAGGTCAGGTAGGGTTCGCACTCGGCGCCGTTGATCAGCAGGATGTCCAGCTTGAGCTGGATGCCCAGGTTCAGTTTCACCGCCGAGGGGAAGGCGGCGCCGCCCATGCCGACGATGCCTGAAGCGGCGACCCGGTCCTTGATCGCTTGCGCCGGGGCCGCGAATGGATCGGCTATCGCTTCGGGCAGTTCTCCCCACTCGTCGCGGCCGTCGGCTTCCAGGATGATGGTCAGTTGCGCCAGACCCGAAGGGTGCGGCGCCGGGACCAGGGTCACCGCGCTGATCCGGCCCGAGGTCGGCGCGTGCTGCGGCGCCGACACCGCGCCCTGGCTCCTGGCGATCAACTGACCCTTTTTCACCAGGTCGCCGGCCGCGACCTGCGCCTCGGCCGGCGCGCCGATATGTTGCTGCAGCGGAATGTACAGCGTCGCCGGCATCGGCAGCGAAACGATGGCCTGCTCGCTGGCCAGTTCCTTGCGGTAATCGGGATGGATGCCGCCGCGTATGGGAAATAGTCTCATCTAGTATCAACCTCAGTGCAGGGTCTGGCCAACTTCGGGCTTGGCCCAATGCCAGGTGGACAAGGTCAGCGGTACTTTGCACATCTTGATCGCGTCGGTCGGACAGACCTTGAAACACTTGGCGCAGCCGTGACAGGCCTCGTTGATGACGACATGCATCTGCTTGGTGGCGCCGACGATGGCGTCCACCGTGCATTCCTTGATGCAGCGGGTGCAGCCGATGCACAGGTCCTCTTCGATGAAGGCATACTCGGGCCCCTTGTCCTCATGCGCGGAGAGGTCGGCGGTGACCCCCAACTTCTTCGCCAGGGTCTCGGCCACCGCGCGTCCGCCCGGCGGGCACACCGTCACCGGCGCCTCGCCCTTGGCCAGGGCCGCTGCCGCCAGGGCGCAACCGACATAACCGCACTGGCCGCAATTCGAGCCGGGCAGCATGGCCTTCAACTCTTCTTCCAGCGGATTTTCCTCGACCGCCAGGAGTCGCGCGGCAATGCCGAGCAGGCCGCCCAGGGCGACCCCCATCACTGTAAGACTACCGACCGCGACAAGCATTGCTTATTCCTTTCTAATGCGCACTCATGCCGGAGAAACCCATGAACGACAGGGCCAGCAGGCTGGCCGTGATGAAGCCGATCGGCGGGCCGGCAAACAGGCGCGGCACGTCGGCCAGCACCAGGCGTTCGCGCAGGCCGGCGAAGAGCACCATGACCAGGCTGTAACCGATCGAGGAGGCCAGTGCGAACACCGTGCTGCCGATGAAGCTCATCTTGCCTTCGACGAGCAGCAGGCAGACGCCGAGCACGGCGCAGTTGGTGGTGATCAGCGGCAGGTAGATGCCGAGCATCTGGAACAGCGGTGGCGAGATCTTGCGCACCACCGCCTCGGTGAATTGCACCGAGGCGGCGATGACCAGGATGAAGGTCACCGTGCGCAGGTAACCGAGACCGTAGGGTTCGAGCAGATAGTGTTCGACGGCCCAGTCGATCATCGCCGAGACGGTGATGCAGAAGGTACAGGCCGCACCCATGCCGACGGCGGTGTCGATGCGCGTGGTCACGCCCATGAACGAGCACAGGCCGAGGAAGCGCGCCAGGATGACGTTATTCACCAGGGCTGCGGATACGGCAAGAAGCACATATTCCATCGTTCAGTCTCCGTCCATGCGTTCGTAGGCGCTAATCGATTCGACAGGTTTCACCGGGAGTTGCCCGGCGCAACAAACGCGGCGCCATGGCGCCGTGCGCGGAGATGCGCCGCGCGCCCAGCCAGGTGCCGGCAAATCCGAGTATCAGTCCGGCCGCCATGCTGATCATGGTGACCAAGTCGCTGCCATAGACAGACTGGGCAGTCAGGCCGGCGGCGAAGGCGATCACCAGCGGCAGCACATAAACCGTGAGCGATGCCTTGACCAGCGAATCCTGGGCGATGCCGACCACGACGCGTTCGCCGACGACCAGGCCGGCGTTGTTCTCCATGGGAAAGCGGCGCATCTCCAGGCGGCTGGCGACCGTACCGATGCCCTTGCTGCCGCAGGCTGCCGAGGAAGCGCAACTGCCGCAACTGCCGCTCTGCTCGGGAACCAGCCAGACCTGCGCATCTTCGACGGCAACGACGCGGGCGATACCCTCGACCAGCGTCGAGGTTTCGACATTCATGGGATTATCCACAGCCAGGCGCATGTTCCTTACGCTGTCACCGTCGCGACTATGCCCTCGGGGCTGACGAATATCGCCCGGTCCCCGCCGCCTGCTTTCAGGATCGCATGGCGCCGCGCCACCGGCGCCATGAGCATGGCGGTCGACAGTCCGTCGGCGGCGATGCCGGTGTCGGCCACCACCGAAACACCGAACATGGCCGGCGCCGTCTCGCCGGTGCGGGTGTTGAAGAGATGGGTGAAGCGCCCCGCCTCGTCGAAGATCGTGCCGTAGCCGCCCGAGGTCGACACACACTTGTCGACCACGTCCAGCGTGGTGATCGCCTTGCTGTTGTCGGCCGGATTGGCGATCGCGATGCGCCAGGCCGAGCCATCCGGTTTGGACGACAAAGCGCGAGGCTCGCCCATGTCTACCAGCATCCGTTCGAAGCCGCGGGCGCGCAGCAGGTCGGCAACGCGATCGGTGATATAGCCTTGGGCACCGCTGTTCAGGGTCAGTCCCATGCCCGGTCGGGTCAGCACGATGCGGCGGCGGGACCGGTCGATGTCCACTGCACGCCAATCGACCAGGGCCAGGGCGGCGGCACGATCCGCTGCCGAAGGCCCGGCCGGATCTGGATTGCTCGCGGTGAAGTGGCGGAAGTAGAGGTTCCAGAGCGGTTGCACGGTCGGGTCGTAGACGCCGTCGCTGATCTTGGCCAGAGACAGCGCCCGTTCGAGCATGTTGATCAGGTCTGGCGGCGCCTGCTCAAGTTTCCCCTGGCGATTCAGTGCGGAGATTGCGCTGTCGGCGCGATACACGCTGAACACCGCTTCGAGGCGTTGCAGTTCGGCCAGCGCCGCGTCCAGGGCCTGTTGGGCGATGCGCTCGTCGCTGTGGAAAAGCTGGATCGAAGCCGGAGCGCCCAACGCGGTTCCATCCCAGCGCGCCAGCCTGGCCTGTGCGCCGCCGGCTTTGAGCAGCAGCGGCAGGCCGGCAGCGGCGGCGGCCAGGGTGATGAAGCGACGGCGGGACAAGGCAATGGGCATGTTGGAACCTCGACAAAGTGACCGTGCTAAGTGACCCTGATATGGGCCGGAAAATGTTTGACCCCGATTAATACAGCATATTTCATTATGTGGAATCGTCTTTCATGCTTCAGGCGATGCAGCCGGGAATGTTAGTACCGACCTCCGGCGCTGACTTGATGCATGTCAAAGATAAGTCCTGACTGGTGGAAATGCCGCCATGCTTTTCCCGGCCTCCGATACGCGGGGTAAATCCGGCTCTGTTCGGCTGTTAGCGGAATCCCGGCATCGCTATCATCATCCTGTTGCCGGGTGCCTTGCCGCACCTGCCATGCTTGAGCGCCTGTTAGCGGGAAATACGTTGCCAAGCGAGCGGTGTGAGGTTCAAGCGCCCCACAGGGACTTGCTTCGGTCGCAGCGAGCCGGATGGCAGCCTCCCGGCGAGGGGAGGAGGGGCAGGGCGGGCCGATCTGGCAGCTTAGGGGGCATAGCCACGCCCGGTGATATCCTGTCGGGCATCGATCGGGCGCGCCTCGCGGGCTCGGTCTGAGAGGGCGGGAGGCTCATGGATTTCACTGCAATCGGCTGGCGCGAAGTGATCATGATCGTCGTGGCGCTGGCGGCGCTTTATCTCGCCGCCGCGTTGCTGCGTCTGGGCCGGCTGAAGCGCGGTGGGCCTGTGCCGGCTGTCCGGCCGAGCGAACCGACGCTGGCCCCCGTCGCGCAACAGGCGACTGTCGCGCCTCAGGTTGCGGACTTCGGCGAACAGTTGTTTCGCTCCGGCATCGAGGCCGAGTTGCAGCAATTGCGCAGCGAAGTCGCGACGCTCCGGGAGGAACTGAAACTGATCAAGGTGGCGCGCCGCGTTTCGCCTCAATACACCGAGGCGATGCTCCTGGCGCAGCGGGGCGTGGATGCCGCCAGCGTCGCCGAGCAGTGCGGCATTTCCGTCGGCGAGGCCGAACTGGTTCTGGCGCTCAGCCGAAACAAGCAGGAGTACGAAGACGATGGCGATAACGACACCCCCTGGTCGGCCAGAAACTGAGCCGCAAGAAGGTGCAGGCGAAGAGCTGAGCCGCCGCCTGCTCAAGCGCGCGGCGCTGGCCCTCGTGCTGATTGCGGCCCTGCTCGGGGTTCTGGCGCTGTTCGATGCGCAGAACGCGCAACCGCCCGCGCCCGATGTGGCCAATAAGGTGGCCAATAAGGTGGCCAGTAAGGCGGCGAGTTCGCCGCCCGCCGTAGCGCCGCCCGTCGCCGAGGAAGTCAAGCCGGCCGAAGCGCCGCCCTCCGCGGTCCTGCAAACGAAACCGGCCGAGACCGCTCCCGCTCAATCGGAGATGAGTGCCGCGCCGACCGTACCGACCATTTCCAGCGCGCCGCCCGAAGAGGCCAGGCGGCCGCCGGCCAAGCCGGCCCAACTCCGGCCGGCGCCGAGCAAGGCCAACGAACCGGTCGCCGCCGCACCGCGTCCGGAAGCCGAACTGGCCAGAGCCGCGGATAGGCCCGCGGCCAAGGCTGTGGGGGCGCCCGCGTCGCGCCCATTGACCCGGGCCGCCGAAGCGGCGCGCGCGTTCGTGCTGCAACTGGGAGTGTTCAACAACACCGCCAATGCCGAAGAGTTGCGCGCCAAGCTGGAACTCAACGGCATCCCCTCGCAGATCGAAGCGCGGGTCCAGGTTGGTCCGTTCCGCACCCGCCAGGAGGCCGATGCGGCGCGCGAAAAATTGAAGGCGCTGGGCATGGAGTCCGGCGTGCTGATGGCCGTAAAAAAACAACCTTAGGATTACGCCAATGATGCGACAAATCATTTCCACCGCGGCCGCGCCCGCCGCCATCGGCACCTACTCGCAGGCGGTCAGAGCTGGCGCCACGATCTACCTGTCCGGGCAGATCGGCCTCGATCCGGCGAGCATGACTTTGGTGGCGGGCATCGACGCCCAGATCCAGCGCGTCTTCGACAACCTCGCGGCGGTGGCCGCGGCTGCCGGCGCCACGCTCGACGACGCCGTCAAGGTCAATATCTATCTCACCGATCTGGCGCATTTCGGCCAGGTCAATGAGGCCATGGCGCGCTACTTCAAGGAACCGTATCCGGCGCGTGCCGCGGTGGGCGTGAAGGAGTTGCCGCGCGGTGCGCTGGTCGAAGCCGATGCCGTCCTGGTGATGGCTGAGCGGTGAAGCCTGAAGCTGGCAGATCGGCCCGCCCCACCCATCCTGCCCTCGCGGGGAGGCTACCAAGCGACTCGCTGCGACCTTCGGTAGTCCCTGTGGGACGCGCCTACCTCACATAGCTCGCTTGGCAACGCATTCCACGCTTACGCCGGCTCTGAGCGGCGTCTCAGCGCAACTCGCCGCCAGACTCGCCAAGCTGGGACTGACCCGCGACGCCGATCTGGTCCTGCATCTGCCGCTGCGCTACGAGGACGAAACCCGGATCACCACGATCGCCGAGGCCCCGCCGGACACGCCGGTGCAACTCGAGGTCGAGGCCCAGGGCTGCGAGATCGTTTTCCGCCCGCGCCGCCAACTGCTCTGCCGGGTGCAGGACGATACCGGCATGCTGCTGGTGCGCCTGCTCAACTTCTATCCCAGTCAGCAGAAGCAGTTTGCGGCGGGGGCCAGGCTACGTCTGTTCGGAGAAGTGCGCGAAGGCTATTCCGGGCTGGAGATGGTGCATCCGCGAGCCCATCTCGTGAGCGCTGGGGAAGAACTGCCGCAGGCCCTGACGCCGGTCTATCCGACCACCGCCGGTGTTTCGCAAACCATGCTCCGCCGCCTCATAGGCCGGGCCCTGACGACCGTCGATCTTGCCGATACGCTGCCGGAAGCCCTGCGCCAGCGCCTCGCGCTGGCTCCCTTCGCAGAATCGGTGCGCCTGCTGCATCAGCCGCCAGCGGGACTCCAAGGTGCCGGCCCTGGCGCCGGGGCGCGCCCCGAAGGAAGTCCCGTTGCGGGACCCCAAGCCGGGGCCAGCGTGGAACATGGAGGCCGCGACAGCGGCCGAACAACCGTCACCTCGTCCCTGGGGGCTGCGGGGAAGGCCATGTCCCTAGCTTGGCGACGCATCCGTTTCGACGAACTGCTGGCGCAACAGTTGTCCTTGCGCCGCGCCTACGCCGCCCGGCGCAGTCGCGGTGCGCCGCCGTTGCCGGCCACGGGCCAACTCACCGCGCGCCTCCTGGTGGAACTGCCGTTCCTCCTGACCGGGGCGCAGCAGCGCTGCTGGCGCGAGATCGCAGCCGACCTTGGTCAGCGCCATCCGATGCAGCGCCTGCTGCAAGGCGATGTCGGCAGCGGCAAGACCATCGTCGCTGCGCTGGCGCTGCTGCAGGCGGTGGAAAACGGCTGGCAGGGGGCGCTGATGGCGCCCACGGAAATCCTCGCCGAACAGCACTGGCAAAAGCTCAGGCACTGGCTAGCGCCCCTGGACATCGAAGTCGCCTGGCTCTCGGGCAGCCTGAAGAAGGCGCAGAAGGCGGCGATGCAAGCCGCCGTCAGGGAAGGCAGCGCCAGGGTCGTCGTCGGCACCCATGCGCTGATCGAGGCCGGGGTGGAATTCCCGCGCCTGGGTCTGGCGGTGATCGACGAGCAGCACCGCTTCGGCGTGCATCAGCGCCTCGCCCTGCGCCAGAAAGGCATCAGTCCGCACCAGCTGATGATGACCGCGACGCCGATCCCGCGCACCCTGGCGATGAGCTATTACGCCGACCTCGACGTCTCGGTGGTCGATGAGTTGCCGCCCGGGCGCACGCCGGTGTTGACCAAACTGGTCGGCGAAGGCCGCCGCGAGGCAGTGGTGGAGCGGGTCCGCGCCGCCTGCGCCGCCGGTCGTCAGGCCTACTGGGTCTGCCCGCTGATCGAGGAATCGGAGACCCTGCAACTGAAGACCGCGCAGGAAACCCACGAGCGGCTTTCCGTCGAGTTGCCGGAGTTGGCCATCGGCCTGGTGCACGGCCGGCTCAAGGCGGGCGAGAAATCGCAGGTGATGGCGGCTTTCGTGGCCGGCGAAATCCAGCTCCTGGTGTCGACCACGGTGATCGAGGTCGGCGTCGACGTCGCCAATGCTTCACTGATGGTGATCGAGCATGCCGAGCGTTTCGGCCTGTCGCAGCTGCACCAGCTGCGCGGCCGGGTTGGGCGCGGCGCCGCCGAATCGGCCTGCATCCTGCTCTACGCCCAGCCGCTGTCGCAGGCGGCGCGCGAGCGCCTGCGAGTCATCTTCGAAAACGCCGACGGCTTCGAGATCGCCCGGGCCGATCTGGCGCTGCGCGGCCCCGGCGAATTCATCGGCGCCCGCCAGAGCGGCGCGCCGCTGTTGCGCTACGCCGATCTCGACGATGCGGACTTGGTGTCCACGGCGCGCGCCGCCGCGGAGGAACTGCTCAACGAGCACGCTGCCTCCGCCGCGGCGCATCTGGCGCGCTGGATGGGCGGGCGCGAGGAGCTGCTCAAGGCTTGAGTTGGCCGATACAATAGACAGTCCGTCGTCTCATGAGGAAGCCATGAAGCAGACCAGAATCAAGGGCGTGCTCGCCCCGGTGATCACCCCCTTCCGTCAGGACCTTACCCCGGACGGCAAGCGCTTCGCGGCCCACTGCAAATGGCTGCTCGAACAGGGCGTCGGCGGCCTGGCGATTTTCGGCACCACCAGCGAAGCCAATTCGCTGTCCGTGGACGAGCGCATAGTCCTGTTCGACGAACTGCTCGCCGCAGGCATTCCGCCCGCCCGGTTGATGCCAGGCACCGGCTGCTCCGCGCTCACGGACAGCGTCAGGCTGACCCGTCATGTCGTAGCAGGCGGTGCCGCCGGGGTGCTGATGTTGCCGCCTTTCTACTACAAGGGGGTGCCCGAGGAGGGCGTGTACCGGAACTATGCCGAGATCGTCGAACGGGTCGGCGATCAGCGTCTGGCCATCTATCTGTATCACATCCCCCAGGTCAGCCAGGTGCTGATCCCGATTTCGCTGATCTCGCGGCTCATCTCAGCCTATCCGACGGCCATCGCCGGAATCAAGGACAGTTCCGGCGCCCCGGCCAATCTGCGCGCCTTGCTCGATGCCTTTGCCGGGACCGGTTTCGATGTCTTCCCCGGCTCCGAACTGCTGCTCCTGGAAGGCCTGCGCCATGGCGGCGCCGGCTGCATCACCGCGACCGGCAACGTCAATCCCGGCGCCATCGTCAGGCTCTACGACAACTGGCGCACGGCCGATGCCGACGCGATGCAGGCCGGTCTCGATGCGGTGCGCCGCGCGATCCAGGCCTTCCCGATGATCCCGGCGCTCAAGGCGACGCTGGCCCGATGCACCGGTGACGATGCCTGGAGCCGGGTGCGTCCGCCCCTGGTCGAACTTTCCGCCAGCGAGCAGGTGCAACTGGCCGGCGTGCTCGATGCCCTGGACTTCACGATGCCCGGGATCGCGGCGCTGGCTTGAACAGCGCATCTCGTTTCACCTTGTTTCATCTTTCATCCATCAACGAGGCTAGACCATCATGGAAAACGCAAGACGGCAGTTCATCAAGCTCGGCGCCACGGTTGCTGCGGGCGCCGCATTCTCGGCCAATGCGTCGGTCAATGTGCCGGGCGCACAGGAGGGCGGCGCGGCCAACCCCATCCCCGGTGAGCTGGCGCCGATCAAGGGTCTGCGGCTGGTGACCTTTTCCCCGGACGGGCGGGCGCCGGCGCGGATCGGCGCGGTGCTGGCCAATGGCCGGGTGGTCGATCTCAAGGCCGAGGCCGGCCGGCAGAGCAAGAAGCTGTCCTTCGATCCGGCCCAGATGCTCTCGCTGATCGCCGCCGGCGGCAAGGGTCTGGCCGAGGTCAGTGCGCTTGTTAGCAAGGCCAAGAGCGGCCTGCAGGTGCAAAACGTGCGCCTCTACTCGCCCATTCCCGCTCCGCGCGCCAACATCTATTGCGTCGGCTGGAACTACCTGGAACATTTCGAGGAAGGCAAGGATGCCCGCGCCGACAAGGCGGTGGCCAGCCTGCCGGAGCATCCGGTGTTTTTCTCCAAGGCGACGCACAGCATGAACGGGCCGTTCGATACTATTCCCTACGATCCCGCCGTCTCCACGCTGATCGACTGGGAGGGCGAACTAGCGGTGGTTATTGGCCGCCGCGGCCGCAACATTTCCGAAAAGGACGCGCTGGACTACGTCTATGGCTACAGCGTCTTCAACGACACGACGGCCCGCGACGTCCAGCAGAAGCGCCACGGCGGCCAGTGGTTCAAGGGCAAGAGCCTGGACGGGCACGGCCCTATGGGTCCCTGGATCGTCACCGCCGGCGAACTTGATTACGACAAGCTGCACCTGGTGACGCGGGTCAATGGCGTGGTCAAGCAGGACGCCAGCACCGGGCAGATGTATTTCAAGGTTCCGAAAATCATCGCCGAACTTTCCCTGGGCCTGACCCTGGAACCCGGCGACATCATCGCCACCGGGACGCCGCCCGGCGTCGGCTTTGCCCGCAAGCCGCCGGAATTCTTGAAGCCCGGCGACGTCATGGAGACCGAGATCAGCGGCATCGGCCTGATCCGCAACACCATCCAGGCCGGCTGAGCGGGGGCGTGGCGTGAACTTCCAGGCGCTGGCGGGGCGGCTCAGGCGCTACGAGCAGCTGATGCGGCTGGACAAGCCGATCGGCACGCTGCTCCTGCTCTGGCCGACCCTGTGGGCGCTGCTGATCGCCGGGGCGGGGCGGCCGAGCCTGTTCGTGGTCTGGATCTTCGCCCTGGGCACGGTGCTGATGCGCTCGGCCGGTTGCATCATCAACGACTATGCCGACCGCGACTTCGACGGCCAGGTCGAGCGCACCCGGGACCGGCCGCTGGCCACCGGTGCGGTGTCGACCAGGGAAGCGATGCTCCTGGCCGCGGTTCTGGCCCTGTCCGCCTTCCTGCTGGTCCTGCCGCTCAACCCGCTGGTCTGGAAGCTGGCTTTCATTGCCCTGTTCCTGGCGGTTAGTTATCCGTTCACCAAGCGTTTCATGGCCATCCCGCAGGCCTATCTCGGCATCGCCTTCGGCTTCGGCATTCCCATGGGCTTCGCCGCGGTGCAGGGCGCCGTGCCCTGGCTGGGCTGGCTACTGCTCCTGGCCAACATCTTCTGGGCCATGGCCTACGACACCGAGTATGCGATGGTCGATCGCGACGACGACCTCAGGATCGGCATCCGCACCTCGGCCATCACCTTCGGCCGTTACGACGTCGCCGCCGTGATGCTCTGCTACGCGGCGATGCTCCTGATCCTGATCTGGCTGGGCATCAGGCTGCGCTATGGAATCCCCTATTTCGCCGGCCTGGTCGTCGCGGCGGGTCTCATGGGCTACCACTACCGGCTGATCCGCGATCGTGGCAGGGCGGGCTGTTTCAAGGCCTTCCTGCACAACAATTGGGTGGGGGCGGCGATCTGCGCCGGGATATTCGCCGACTACCACCTGAAGTTCGGGTAACCGCCCGCTGCGTTATTCTCCGTAGCCCCGACTCAAGGCGCGCAGCAAGGTCGCAAAAAAAGTGTCGAGATCGAACGGCTTGATCAGGAATTCGTTCATTCCCGCCTCGAAGCAGCGCGTCTTGTCCTCGGCAAAGGCGTTGGCGGTCATGGCGATGATAGGCGTATTGCGGTATCCCGGAATCTCGCGGATCAGCCGGGTCGCCTCCAGACCGTTGATGTTCGGCATCTGCATATCCATGAAAATCGCGGCGTAGGTCTGCTCCCGCACCATGGCGACGGCCTCCGCGCCATCTTTCGCCGTGCGCACGATCAACCCGGCCTCCTCGAGCTGGAAACGGACCACTTCGCGGTTGACCGGTTCGTCGTCTACGACCAGGAGCCGCTTGCCGTGGTGGCGCTGTCGAATCAGCGACTCGGCAGCGCTGGCCGTTTCCGGGTCATGGCGAGCGTCATGGCGTCGCTCGCCCATCTTCTTCAGCGTCGCGGTAAACCAGAAGGTGCTGCCCACCCCCGGCGTGCTCTCGGCGCCGGTTTCCCCGCCCATCAGTTCGGCCAGCCGCCGGGTAATCGCGAGGCCGAGGCCGGTGCCGCCGTACTTGCGGGTCATCGTATTGTCGGCCTGCTCGAACGCGGAAAACAGCCGCGCCATGACTGGAGCCTCGATGCCGATGCCGGTGTCCTGCACTTCGAAACGCAGCGTCAGCGTTTCGGCGGTTTCCGCCTGCTTCAGGGCGCGCAGCGTCACGCTGCCCTGTTCGGTGAATTTGACGGCGTTGCCGGCATAGTTGAGCAGCGCTTGCCGCAGCCGGGTGGGGTCGCCCAGCAGGTGGGTCGGCAAGGGTTCGGACTGAATCAGCAGGCGGATGTTCTTGGCCCGGGCTCGCTCCGAGAGCGTCGAGCCGACATCGGCCAGCAGGCTGCTGATGATCACCGGCGCCTCCTCCATGGCAAATTTCCCGGCTTCGATTTTCGACAGGTCGAGGATATTGTTGATGACCTCAAGCAGGTGTTTGGCCGAACTGTCGATGATGTCGAGGCGGGCCGCCTGTCTGTCGCTGACGCCTTCCCGGCGGAGGATGTTGGCCATGCCGACGATGCCGTTCATCGGCGTGCGGATTTCATGGCTCATGTTGGCGAGGAAGGCGCTTTTGGCGATGTTGGCTGCTTCGGCGGCCTCTTTTGCCTGTAGCAGATCGGTCGTTCGCTCGGCCACGAGCAGTTCCAGATCATCGTTGTGGCGCTCGATCTGACTATGGCTGATGAGCAGTTGCTGCGCCATGGTCAACTGACGGCGCCACAAGGTCCAGACCATCCAGCCGCCGAGCAACATGACCGCCAGGAAGCCGGCGAGCATCAGCAGCGTGACATTGCGCGTGGAACGCCACTGCGCCAGGTAATCCTCGGTGGCCAGTCCGGCGAGCACTAACAGCGGCGCTTTGGCGAGCCGGTGAAAGGTGAAGATGCGTGGCGTCTCATCATACGGCGTCACCGTGTGAAACGTTGCATTGGTCACCCCCGTATTGGTCAGCGCCGCCAGTTCCTTCGACACCAGCTTGCTGCCGATCTCCAGGGTCTGCCCATTCAGCAGCTCCGGATGTCTGACGACAAAGCCCAAGTCCGTATCGCGCAGGGTAATCAAACCCATGGCGCCCATGTCGAAGCGTGAGAGCAGGCCGCGCAGGTAGTCCACCGAAAGCGATGCCGAGACGATGCCGGCGAAGGAGCCGTCGGGGTTGTTCAGGCGCCGGTTGAGGGAAATCACCCACTGCTGCGAGACGCGGCCGATGATCGGTTTGGTGACGATCAATCCCGCATCCGCATGGTCGCGGTGCACGGCAAAAAAATCGCGGTCGAGATAACTGGCGCCAGGCCCCTGCCCGGTTCCCTTGCCGAGAAAGACCTCGCCCCGGGCGTTGGTCACGCGTATCCCTTCTATCTCCGGCACGCGCTGCTGCTGGCGGGCGATGAAATCGTTGGCGCGCGCGACACCGAGATTGCCCTTCGCCTTCATGTTTTCGAGTTCATCTTTCACATTGCAGAGGGCGACATCGGCCTTGTCCAGGGCGGCGCTGATCGTGCCGTCGGCCGCCGCAGCCAGGTTGCGGGTGCGCGCCTCGATCTGCTGAATTTCCAGCTGGCGGTTGTGTTCCAGGCCGATCGCCGCCAGCGCCACCACGATCAGGATGATCACGGCCATGCCCAGCAGCAGGCGGCTGCCGAAGTGCCGCAGGCTGGTTGCGCCGGCCGCGGCATCCGGCAAAGGCGGTAGCGTCGGCGTACGTTGGGTCATGCTCGGGTCGACCGGCATTTTCTGGGGAGAGGTGGCAGGGCAGCGAAGTGTCACGGCAGGATAGTACTATGGCCAAACAGTAGCGCTCAATACTAGGGAGTTGGCGGCAGCAATGCATTTTCCGGGATAATGACGCCTGTCCATCGCCAGCTTGGCTCCCAGATGAAATATCAAGACCTCCGCGGCTTCCTCCAGCAACTGGAAAAACTCGGCGAGTTGAAGCGGATTGCCGTCGAGGTCGATCCGCGCCTGGAGATGACTGAAATCTGCGACCGCGTACTGCGCGCCGGCGGGCCCGCGCTGCTCTTCGAAAATCCCAGGGGGCATGCCATCCCGGTGCTCGCCAATCTCTTCGGCACGCCGCGCCGGGTCGCCCTGGCGGTGGCCCATGAGGGCGCTGACGGTGGGGAGGGGGACTGGCGAACGGTGCTGCGCGCGGTGGGCGGCGTGCTCGGCCAACTCAAGGAGCCGGAGCCGCCCAAGGGCTTCAAGGATGCCTGGGAGAAGCTGCCGGTGTTCCGTCAGGTGCTCAACATGGCGCCGAAGCTGCTCTCCTCCGCGCCGGCCCAGGAGATCGTCTGGGAAGGCGCCGAGGTCGATCTGGCGCGCCTGCCGATCCAGACCTGCTGGCCCGACGACGCCGCGCCCCTGATCACCTGGGGCCTGACCGTGACGCGCGGCCCGCAGGATGCGCCACGCGCCAGGACGCGGCAAAACATCGGCATCTACCGGCAGCAGGTGATCGGCCGGAATAAGCTGATCATGCGCTGGCTGGCGCATCGCGGCGGCGCCCTCGACTACCGCGAGCACCTCTGCGCCCATCCGGATCAGCCCTTTCCCGTGGCGGTGGCGATCGGCGCCGATCCGGCCACCCTGCTGGCGGCGGTGACGCCGGTGCCCGATAGTCTCTCCGAATACCAGTTCGCCGGCCTGTTGCGGGGCGCCAAGACCGAACTGGTGCGCTGCCTGGGTTCGGAATTGCAGGTGCCGGCGTCCGCCGAGATCGTCCTGGAAGGCGTCATCCATCCCGATGAGACCGCGCCGGAAGGGCCTTTCGGCGATCACACCGGCTATTACAACGAGGTCGCCGCATTCCCGGTGTTCACCGTCGAGCGCATCACCATGAGGCGCGATGCGATCTATCACTCGACCTACACCGGCAAGCCGCCCGACGAGCCGGCGATGCTCGGCCTGGCGCTGAACGAAGTATTCGTGCCGCTGTTGCAGAAGCAGTATCCCGAGATTCAGGACTTTTACCTGCCGCCCGAGGGGTGCTCCTACCGGCTGGCCGTGGTCTCGATCAGGAAACAGTATCCCGGCCACGCCAAGCGCGTGATGTTCGGCATCTGGAGCTTCCTGCGCCAGTTCATGTACACCAAATTCATCATCGTCACCGACGAGGATGTCGATATCCGCTCCTGGCCGGAAGTCATCTGGGCACTGACCACCCGCGTCGACGCTGCGCGCGACACCCTGATCGCCGAGAACACGCCGATCGACTATCTCGATTTCGCCAGCCCGGTGGCCAGCCTGGGCAGCAAGATGGGCATAGACGCGACCAACAAGTGGCCGGGTGAAACCAGCCGGGTTTGGGGCCGGCCTATCTCCATGAGCGACGAGGTCAAGACGCGCGTCGATGCGCTGTGGGATAGTCTTGGTTTGCGCAGCGGGGACTGAAATGACCGACGGAGAACAGTTGCTGGAGCACGATGAGGGCAAGGAATGGGTGCATACCCGGCAGATCGTCTGCCGCGGCTATCGGCGCCGCGACGGCATGTGGCAGATCGAAGCCAGCGTCGCCGACGAGAAAGGCCAGGCCATGGAGTTCAGGTCGCGGCCGACGATCTCGCCCGGCGAAATGATCCATCATCTGACGCTCCGCGTCGTGATCGACGACGACTATTGCATCAGGGATGCGCAGGCCCGGACCCTGGCCGCACCCTGGCCCGAGTGCCCCGGAGTCGCCGACGAATACCGCCAACTGATCGGCCTGAAGATCGGCCCGGGCTTCAACCGCGCGGTCAAGGAAGTCCTGGGCGGCACCCTGGGCTGCACTCATCTGACCGACCTGCTCGGGCAGATAGGCAACACCTACATGCAGGCCTCCTGGCCCGACCGCGTGGCGCGGCAAAAGCTGCACGGCGACGACCCGCGGGCGTGGCCCGATACGCGCACACTGTCCTTCGTCGAGGGTTGCCGCGCCTGGCGGTCGGACGGTCCGGTGCTGGCCGGGGAGTATCCGCAGCTGGCTGCAGAAATCAAACCACCTTCGGTCAAGGCATGACCTCGACGTACTCGTAGACTTCGCAATCGGTCAGTTGCCGGCGCAGCGGCAGCGACAATCTGGCGAACCATTGGTGCGGCGCATGGCGGTCGATTTCGCGGCCCATGAAGCGGATCAATTCGCAGATCGGCTCGACCACGTTGCGGCGGTACTGCTCGTCCTTCTTGACGTAGCCCAGGTAGAGATTCTTCATGCAGTTGCGCCGGCACCAAGGCAGCGCCTCGCAATCGTCGCAGGGCATGTCGGGGTGGGGCAGCAGGGCGCTGGGCTTGAGCCAGTTGCCGGCCACGTCGCCCTGCTGCATGTCCGGCAGGTACATCATGTCGGGGCAGGGAAAGATCTTCCCGTCCGGCATGACGTTGAGCAGATGGCTGGAGGCTCGGCACTGCGTCATGCCGCCGTACAGTTCGGTCGCGCGGCTGGGCAGGATCTTGTTGCGCACGATGCCCATCAGGGGAATGAAGGGATAGATCGCGTCGCTGCTGGCGAAGAAGCGGTCTATCAGTTGCGCCAGCACCGCTTGCCGCTTCGCCTGGGAATCGTCGGCGTATTTCTCGTCGGCGACGAACTGGAAATAGACGTAATCGAAGTTCTCCGTCAGTTCGTCGAGTTCGGCGAAACTGGTGTCGGCATCGCTCCAGGTCACCCGGGCGGTGACGCTGCCGCCGACCCGCTCGCGCACCTTGCGGATGTTCTTCAGCACCCGGCGGTAGATGCCGCGGCCGCGGTAGCCGTCGGTGATCCGTTCGCCGCCGTCGATAGAGACGAGGATGTTCGAAAGCCGCTCGAGTACCGCGCCGGGCAGCTTGTCGAGGAGCGTGCCGTTGGTCTGCAACTGGTAGCGAAACAGCGGCAAGCGCTGCATCACGGCGGCAATGAAATCGCCGTTCAGGGTCGGCTCGCCGCCGTAAAAGGTGACGTAGATTTCCTTGGCCGGAAGCTGCGTGGCGACGAAACGCTCCAATTGATCGAGATCGTAGCCGACCTGCAGTTGCGAGCCGAGAACCTCGCCGACGCCGAGCGAACAGTAGCTGCATTTCAGGTTGCATTTCAGGGTGGTGAGCAGTTGCAATTCGACCCGGCTGCCGGGGATGACGCCGGCCCGCTCTGCGGCAGCGGCTCGGTGTTCCAGATGACTGTTCACTCGAATAGGGTCTTCAGAAGAGATAAGGCGGAACGCCAAAGCGCGGCCCGATTCCCCAGAGGTTCAAGGTGGCGCATATATAGGGTAGGTCCGGTGTGGTCGTGGGATTGCCGGCGAGCGTATAGATCGAGCCGCTTTTGGTCATCGCCGCCCTGTCGCTGATCAGCGTCACCTTCGAGGTCATGCAGGAGGACTGGTCCGCCTGATGGGAGCCGGTCAGATAGACGAAAGCCTCCCCGGTTTGGGATACCAGCAAGGTGATGAAGCACCAGTCGGTGATGACGCCTTTTGCCGGCCGGTCGGGAATGGGCCCTTGCAACGCCGCGATTTCCGCCGCCTTGCTCAGGTACAAGCGGGTGCTATCCCGGTTGGTGCGAATAATGTCATCCAGCGAGGCTGGCGCCTCTTGGTCTGGTGGCAGCGGATTCGGCTTCATGGCGAAATTCTACAGCACTTGCCTGGTGCCAGTGAGGGCTGTGCATCGAGTCGGCCCTCCCCGCCGAGACGCAATCCGGTGGCGCCAAGTCCGACCCGATTCCCGGGATGCTCGCCAGGCATGCCCGGATCAGTCAACGTTTAAGGGCGATCATCAATAGATTTCTGTCGCCAAACGCACAATGGCGGCGCGTGCCGCATGTTTCAACCCGGCCAGTTGGGCGTGCTGCGGGCGGGACTGCGCAAGATAGAGCATCAAGCCCTGCAGTTGCGCGACGATCAGGGCCCCGCGCAGTTCACACTGTGCCGGCGGGAGTTCTGGCGCTATGGCGCGGCTCAGATTGCGGAACACCTTGCGCGCGCGGGTCAGTATCTTGTCGAGAGTTGCCGAAGCGAACGCGTTACGATTGGCGAGCGCCGCCAATTCGCAAAACATCCCATTCGACTCGCTCGTGCCGAGATCATCGAGAAAGTAATCGATCACGGCCTCGAACTGGGCTAGTCGGGAGCCGCCCGCATCCATCTCGGCGAGACGGTCGACCGTTGCCTGGTAATCCTGCAGGGTCTGTAGCAAAAGCGCTTCGAGCAGAGCGTCCTTGCTCGGATAATAGTGTTGCACCGTTGACAGGTTGACGCCGACCTCTGCGGCGACCGAGCGCATGGCCAGGCCGGCGTAACCCTGACTGGCGAAAATGGATCGCGCGGCCTTGAGTATGGCTCGTGCCCGCTCGTACCCCTTGCCAGTGGTCTCGGATTCCTTGTTGTGAAGGTGGGTATCGAGGGCTGCGTTCATGCTCGGATGCGATCCAGGCTGGCCAAATGCTGGCGATTATTCCCCATGTTGACAATTCGGTCAAACGACCTATATTATAGATAATAGGTCGTATGACCCATAGCGGTGGTTTCAAATGTCAAAGAAAACCCTCCTGAGTCCCTGCCTCGATTGAGGCAGCTAGATGGAGCTTCTTTGACCGTGAATGGCCGTTGATTTTCAACCCGAAGTAGCCATAGACCTGCATCGTACAAGTGCAACACCCGGAGGAGCCTCACCATGTCCTACCAGATCTTCATTGCCGGCGTCGGCATGATCCCCTTCAGCAAGCCCGGTGCCAGCGACTCTTACGACGTCATGGGCGCCACAGCCACGCGCCTGGCGCTGGGCGATGCCGGTCTCGGCTACGAAAGCGTGCAACAGGCGTTCGTTGGTTATGTCTATGGCGACTCGACCTGCGGCCAGAAGACGCTTTACAGCGTCGGCATGAGCGGCATCCCTATCGTGAACGTCAATAACAACTGCTCGACGGGTTCGACCGCGCTGTTCCTGGCGCGGCAGGCGATCGCCGCCGGCGCCGACTGCGTGCTCGCGCTCGGATTCGAGCAGATGGCGCCGGGCGCGCTGACCAGCGTATGCAAGGATAGGCCCAGCCCCTTCGTGGATTTCGATGCGGCCACCGACGCCCTGGTGGGCATGCCCGAGATGCCGCTGGCGTTGCGCTACTTCGGCGGCGCCGGCCTGGCGCACATGCAACGCTATGGCACTGGGCTCGACAGTTTCGCCCGGATCCGCGCCAAGGCCAGCCGTCACGCCGCCAATAATCCTTTGGCGCTATTCCGCAAGGTGGTGACGGAACAGGAGGTCCTGGATGCGCCCATGCTCTGGCCCGGTGTGATGACCCGCCTGATGGCTTGTCCGCCGACCTGCGGCGCAGCGGCGGCTTTACTGGTCTCCGAGAGTTTTGCCAAGCGCCATGGCCTGCGCCGTGACGTGTTCATCGCCGGGCAGGCGATGACGACCGATCTTCCGAGCACTTTCGAGGCCCAGGACATGATGCGTCTGGTCGGCTACGACATGACGCGATCTGCAGCGGAGCAGGTGTATGCCCAAACCGGCATCGGCGCGGAGGATCTGGACGTGGTCGAACTGCACGATTGTTTCGCGCATAACGAACTCATCACCTATGAGGCGCTGGGTCTGTGCCCGGAGGGAGGCGCCGCCAGGTTCATTGCCGATGGCGACAACACCTACGGCGGCAAGATCGTCACCAATCCATCGGGCGGCCTGCTCTCCAAAGGGCACCCGCTGGGCGCCACGGGCCTTGCACAGTGCTACGAATTGACCCATCAGCTGCGCGGCAGCGCCGAGCGACGCCAGGTTGCCGGCGCGCGCACCGGCTTGCAACACAACCTGGGCCTGGGCGGCGCCTGTGTCGTCACGCTTTACCAGGCTGCCTGAGCAGGCCATGCAGACCCTGCGAACTTCGCGCTGGATGGACGCCGACCTGGCGCTGTACCGCGACATGGTGCGGCGCTTTATCGCCGCCGAAATCGATCCGCACCAGGAGCGCTGGCGCAAGCAACAACATGTCGATCGCGCGCTCTGGCATAAGGCCGGCGAATTCGGCATGCTGCTCGCCGATATCCCGGAGGAGTATGGCGGCGCCGGCGGCAACTATGCGCACATGGCCATCCTCTTCGAGGAACTGGCGGCCGTCGGCGACCGCGCCTTCGGCGTCCATGTCCATGCCATCGTCGCCCACTACCTGCTCAATCAGGGCACCGAGGAACAGAAGAAAAAGTACCTGCCAAAGTTGGCCAGAGGCGAGATGATCGCCGCCATCGCCATGACCGAGCCGGGCGCCGGATCCGATCTGCAGGGGGTGCGGACCCGGGCGGTTAAGGACGGTGACAGCTACCTGATCAACGGCTCGAAGATCTTCATCTCCAACGGCTACCTCGCCGATCTGGTCGTGGTGGTGGCCAAGACCGACCCTGCCGCCGGCGCCAAGGGCTTTTCGCTGCTGCTGGTGGAGACGCGCGACCTGCCCGGTTACCGGGTCGGACGCATCCTCGAGAAGCTCGGCCAGAAGGGGCAGGACACCTGTGAGTTGTTTTTCGACGACGTGCGCGTCGGCGCCGATGCCGTGCTCGGGGGTGTCGAAGGCCGCGGCTTTGCGCATCTGATGAGCGAGTTGCCCTACGAACGGATCATGCTGGCCATTTCGGCGCAAGGCGCGATCGAGCGGGCGCTGCAATTGACGGTGGATTACGCGAGCCAGCGCAAGGCCTTCGGCCAGCCGCTGATCGAGATGCAGAACACCCGCTTCAAACTGGCCGAGGTGAAGGCCCAGGCGGTGGTCGGGCGCAGCTTTGTCGATGATTGCATCGAGCGCATGATCGCCGGAACGATGGACACCACGACCGCATCCATCGCCAAGCTTTGGCTGAGCGAGACCGAGGGGCGGGTGATGGACGAATGCCTGCAGCTTTTCGGTGGCTACGGCTATATGCTGGAGTACCCGATCGCGCAGATGTATGCCGATGCGCGGGTGCAGCGCATCTACGGCGGTACCAGCGAAATCATGAAGGAAATCATTGCGCGCTCGCTGTGAATCCGAAGCAGACCGGGAAAGGAAAGGCCATGGACAGCATCGATTTCACGAGTCATTCACAGTATGCGGAAACCCATGAAGTCACCAACGTATCCTCCGACCTCGCGGACTGCAATTTCTACGCCGCCGATACGGCGCTGGGCGAGGCGGTAAGACGGGAAGGCGCCGGCTGGGCAGAGGCCGATCTCGATGCATTCGGCGCGCGCATCGGCACGGCCGACTACCTGATGCTGGGTGCCCTGGCCAATCAATACATCCCGGAACTGGATACCCATGATCGCTTTGGTCGGCGCATCGACCTGGTACGCTTTCATCCGGCCTACCACTCGTTGATGACGACCTCGATAGCGGAGGGCATACACTGCAGCCCCTGGGTCGCTCCCGGACCCGGCGCCCATGTCGCCCGCGCAGCAAAGTTCTACCTGCACACGCAGGTCGAGGCCGGACACGGCTGTCCCATTTCCATGACCTTTTCGGCCGTACCCTGCCTGCGTCAGCAAGCGGATCTGGCGACGCTATGGGAGCCGCGAATGGCGCAGCGCGTCTATGACGGAGCCAATCGACCGGCGGCGCAAAAACAGGGCGTCACCATCGGCATGGCCATGACCGAGAAGCAGGGCGGTTCTGACGTGCGGGCCAATACGACTCGTGCCATTCGTTTGGGAATCGAAGCTTCCAGTGAAGCCTATGAGCTTGTCGGGCACAAATTTTTCGTCTCGGCGCCGATGTGCGATGGCTTCCTGACCCTGGCGCAGACAGCCGCAGGCCTCACTTGCTTCCTGCTGCCGCGCTGGCGACCCGACGGGTCCAAGAACCCGATGCAGATCCAGCGCCTGAAGAAGAAGATGGGCAATGTTTCCAACGCATCGTGCGAAACCGAACTGCGTGGCGCACTCGCCTGGCGCGTGGGTGATGAGGGGGATGGCGTTCGCACCATCATCGAAATGGTTGCCATGACGCGTTTCGACTGCATGATTGGTTCCAGCGCAGGAATGCGCATGGCCCTGTCCCAGGTTATCCACCACTGCCGGCGCCGTTCGGCCTTCGGCGCGCTACTGATAGACCAGCCGTTGATGAAGAACGTCCTTGCCGACCTGGCGCTGGAGTCCGAAGCGGCGCTGGCACTTTCCATGCGCATGGCGCGGGCAATGGATAGGCGCACCGATGCCAAGGAGGATGCGCTCGTCCGTCTGGTCACCGCGGTAGGAAAGTACTGGATCTGCAAGCGCGCGCCGCAGCATGCGGCAGAAGCCATGGAATGCATCGGCGGCAGCGGCGTGATGGAAGACTCGCCGATGCCGAGGTTGTTCCGCGAATCGCCGGTCAACGCGATCTGGGAAGGCAGCGGCAATGTGCAGTGCCTGGATGTACTGCGCGCCATGCGCAAATCGCCCCGGTCGGTGAGTGCATTTTTTGACGAATTGCTTTTGGCCAAGGGCGGCCATGCTTCCCTCGACCGCCATGTCAGGGCGCTGCAGGACGAATTGGCCGACGCGGTCGACCCGGCAGACCCGGCAGACCCGGCAGACCTCGAGTACCGCGCGCGCAATCTGGTAGACCGGATGGCTGTGGCTTTGCAGGCGGCACTGCTGGTGCGTAACGCCCCAGGCTTTGTCGCGGATGCGTTTTGTCGTTCCCGACTGGATAGTCTCGGGCATCATCAGTTCGGCGCCCTGCCGGTCGGCGTCGATTGCCAAGCGATGATCCGCCGCGCGTGGCCGGACTAACAGCCTGGAAAATGCGCCATGACGACAAGCGGTGAATTCGACTTCGACTGGCTGGTGATCGGATCCGGTTTCGGTGGCAGCGTTTCGGCGCTGCGCTTGTCGGAGAAGGGCTACAAGGTCGGGGTGTTCGAGTGCGGGCGTCGCTATCGTGACGAGGATTTTGCCGAGACGACCTGGCAAATCGGGCGTTTCCTCTGGGCGCCTTTCCTGGGTCTGAAGGGTATCCTCCGGCTGACGCCGTTCAAGGACATATTCGCCGCCAGCGGAGCGGGCGTCGGCGGAGGCAGCATCGTCTATGCGAATACCTTGTATCGCGCCAAGCCGGAGTTTTTCGACAACAGCCAATGGGCCGCGCTCGACAATTGGCAGGCGGCGCTGCAAGTCCATTACGAAACTGCCGAGCGCATGCTGGGGGTACGGACAGTGCCCTTCGATTCGGTCAATCAACAGCTGATTCGCAAGTTGGCAGAGCACTTCGGTACCGAGGACAGCTTCACCCGTACGCCCTGCGCTATCTTCTTCGGCGAAGCGGACAAAACGGTCAGCGACCCTTATTTCGGCGGCGCGGGTCCCGATCGCACCGGGTGCACGCATTGCGGCTCCTGCATGGTCGGCTGCCGGGTCGGCGCCAAGAATACGCTGCTGAAGAACTATCTGTGGTTTGCCGAAAAAAGGGGCGCCAGGATCATTTCGGAGCACCAGGTGGTCGATGTCGTCCCGCTGGGCGCGGCCGACGGCAGCGAAGGTTACCGGATCACCACCGAGCGTTCCGGTGCCTGGTGGTTCAAGGACAGAAAAAATTTCAGCGCCAAGGGAGTGGTATTCTCTGCTGGCTCCGTTGGCACCAACCACTTGCTCGCCAACTGCAAACACGGCGGGTCATTGCCCATGATCAGCGACTGCCTGGGCGAACTGGTGCGCACCAACAGCGAATCCATCCTCACCGTGCGTCTGCCCGAAGATATCAAGACCTGGCAGGACGTCGCCATCAGTTGCAGCATTCACGTCGACCACGACACCCACATCGAGTTTGTCAATTACGGCCGCAACGGCGACTTCATGTCGCTGCTTGCCACTGTCCTGGTCGGCCAGGGCAGCCGGCTGACCAGGCCGTTGCTGTGGCTCTCCAGCATCGCACGCCACCCGCTGCGTTGGCTGAAGACCCTCTGGCCGTTCGGCTGGAGCCGGCGCATGGTGATGCTCCTGGTGATGCAGTCGCTGGACAACGCCATCGCCTTCCGTGCCAGGAAGCGCCGCTTCGGGCGCGGCTACTTCTTGAGCTCAGAGCAGAACAAGGAAAAGCCGAATCCGACCTTCATCGCCGCCGGCAATGCCGCGGCGGCGTGGCTCGCCGAGCATACCGGCGGCATCGCCCAGAGCAATGTGCTGGAGGCCCTGGGCAATATTCCGACGACGGCGCATCTGCTCGGCGGCGCAGTCATCGGCGCCGATGCGGCGCGCGGCGTGATCGACCGACATCTGCGCGTCTTCGGCTACCAGAACCTGCTGGTCTGCGACGGCTCGGCGATGCCGGCCAATCCGGGAGTCAATCCCTCGTTGACGATCACGGCGTTGGCGGAACACGCCATGGCACAGATTCCCGCCGTTGCCGGAGGGCAACGACGCGACGACGCATAAGCCGGAGCCCAAAATATGAATAGTCGTTTGGCACGCTGAGTGCGGCTGCCCGAAAAGCGTTCAACAAAGTTGGAAATCTCGGCGGCGAACGCGCTGTTCGACGCGATGGTCAACTGCAACCCGTTGCTACCTTGATCCATGAAAGGAAAGACCAGTTGGAGCAGAAATTCAATGCCTCTATCGACAAAGTATTCAGCCTGCTCACCAACCCCAAGTGGCTGGAGGAAAGATCGCTTGCGCTCGGAGAGCTGTCCGCCAAAGTCAGGAAAAAGCAATCCGCCAAGGCGCTATCGCTGTCGATGCTGCGACGGGTGAAGCGCGAACTGCCGGCGCTGATCGCCACGATCCTGCCGAGCGAATCGGATATCCAGTTCGAGGAGTCCTGGACGCATGATCCCGAGGGTGGCTATCAGGGATTGCTGACCATGGAAATCGTCGGGCAGCCGGTGAAAATGCAGGCCAAGTTTGAATTGACCGGCGCTGGGCCGGGCTGCTGTTACCGGATCGAACATCAGACCAAGTGCGGTATTCCGCTGGTCGGCGGCATGGTGGCGCAATTCGCCCAGGGCCAGATCGAACAGGGCTGTGCCGACGAGCTTGCCTACCTGGCCGCGCAGCTCAAAAAGAGTCGTTGATTACAAGAACTGTCAGATGGTGCTGATCAGCCGGGTTCTCATTGCGGTCGATCGCGAAATGGGCACGACGCGCGCAACTAAGATGGCAGGCAAACGGGCCGAGCGGACGGGGCATGCCGGTCGGCGGCAAGTTCCGCTCGTCGCAGCCCGCCCCTTCAGGTGCTGTCGCTGCCCTTCAGACCCGGTAGCCGTTCGCGCAGCGCGGCGCAGACCGCTTTGACCTGCTCTTCGTAGCGCCCGCCCTCCGTGGCGATGGCTTCTCTGGGCAACTCCGGCGGGAACATGCTGGCCTTGAGCGCCGGCACCTCTCCCGCCTGCCACATGCGCGCGAAATCCGGGGTTGCGGTTGCCGTGTCGAACAGCGGCCGGGCCGGCGTCCAGAACTGCCGCAGGGCGGCGGTGAGGGACAGGGCATCGGGCTGTTGGGTCCGGTACAGGCCATTGAGTTTCTTCAGGATACGTGCGGCCGTCTGCGCATAGAACTGCACCGTGTAGGGGTCGGGTGGAGTCGGTTCGACCTGGAAGCGATAGGCATGGAACAGCGCGCGGTTGTAGTCATCGGTGGCGCGTTCGAGATCGTTCAACGACAGAAAAATATCGCCGCGGACGCGGTGGGCCAGGGATATCACTTCGGGATCGTTTTCCGCCACACCCAGGGACAGAGACAGGCGCAGCTGATCCAGGGCGGTGTCGGTCAGGCCGCGCTCGAAATTCAATTCGGCGAAATGGTACAGGACCCACGCCTGGTCCCAGCGGTCGCCGATGCCGGCAAAGAGTCCTGCTGCCTCCTGGTACCAGCGTGCGGCGGCATCGGGGTCGCGCCGCCCGAAGCGATCGACTTCGGCCCGGAAGATGTCGGTCAGTCCGCGCACATGCCGGCGCTCTTCCTCCGGCCAATGGGTCGGGTCGCCATCCAGCCCGGCCAGTTGCAGCAATTTCTCCAGCGCCGCTGCGACTTCCGTCCAGGCGCTGGTGTGCCTATTCTCGGTTTCCTTGGGATAGGCATCCTGGAATTTGCGCACCAGGGCCAGGATCTCTCCGTCGCGTCCGGCGTAATCGCTTTGCTGCCATTCCTTGATCAGCTGATCGCAATAAGCGAAATCCAGGTAACAGCCCCACCACCAGAAGGCATCGAAGTAGGCGCGGAGAAATGCCAGGGCCGTGGTCGAGTCCGCGCCGCTGTGGCCCAGGTAGTAAAGCCAGTTGTTTTTCGCCGCCTGCCACGCCCGGCTCTCGTAGCGATACCAGCCGGCGTAGTCGCCATCGGCTTTCAGGCTCTCCTCGATAGTGATCATTTCCTGGCGAAAGTGATCGACGGCGCGCCGGTAGCAGGCCTGCGCCTGTTCCGCCGGGAGCTTGCCGCGAATGTACTCGGCGATCGTTCGCTGCATCGTGTAGCGGTTCTCCGGGATGCCTTCGAGCAATCCCAGATCGCTGAGTCGGTAGAGCATTTCCTTGTCGACGCCGGCGACTTCCCGGGCGAGATCCTTGGAGAAGCCGTGCGGTTTCGGACGGAACACGGACAGCGCCTGCAGGGCGCGATGTTCCTCGTAGCCCAAGGATTCGTGCGAGTAGCTGAGTTCGATGGCGGCGGCGAGGGCGATGGGTGGGTCGTCGTTGCCCTCGGGAGTTTGATAGGCCTGCTGCCGCTGCTTCTCGTCGTGGTATGCCGCCAGCGCGTCCTTGATGCGCTCCGCGTCGCCGGCCCAGGCGGCCAGCTTCAACCGGCTGCCCAGCAGCGTCAGCGCCAGGGGCAGCCCGCCGGTGGCCTCGACCAGTTCCAGGGCCGCCTGGGGTTCGGCGGCGACGACTTCGGGGATGAACTGGCGCAGCAGGCTGATACCTTCGTCGCTGGAGAGTTCGCGCACCTTGGTGGGTTTGCCGGCGGTGAATTTGATGGCGATTTCGGGAATCCGGGAAATGAACAGATGGCCGCAATGACTGCCCAGATCCTGGAAGATTTTTGCGGCTTCGTATTGCCAGACGTCGTCGATCACCAGGAGCATCCGCCGTTGTCCTATGGCCGCCGAGACGACGTCGCGGGCCTGCGGGACGCTGTGCACTTGCGCCAGGATCTGCTGGTCCACGGCCAGCGCCCAGGCCCACCTTTTGAGTTCCCCGAGCACATCCGGGCAACGTCCCAGACTCGCCCAGAGCAGGCCGTCGGGGAAATGCGCCTGCACCTCAGGGTCGTTGGCCGTTTCGATGGCCAGCGTCGTCTTGCCGACGCCCGGAAGCACGATCAGCGACTGGTCCCGGCCGGCGAACAGCGCGGCCTTCAGTTCGGCCCGCAACTGCTCGTGGCCGACGATGGCGTGATCCGCCGGCAGGGCGGGCGCGAGGAAGGGGACGGTGCGCTCCTGGCCATCGACGCGGATGACCAGGGTACGGTTGTCGAAGTAATTGTCGACCTTGGCATTGTCGCCTACCGTCGCGCCCTGAACGGGCGCGGCGAAGGCGACCGGCTGCTGCGGACTCACGATGGCGTTACGGCTGCTTGGGCGGAGCCGCGAAGGTATTTTGTACCGTGGCGTTGTCGCCTACCGTGACGCCGTACGCCGTGCCGGCAAAATGCACCTGGTACTTGCCCTGGGCGTGGCCTTGCGGATCCGCCTGCGCGAGCAGCACCCGGGCGGCTTTGATGATTTCGTCGTCCTGGTGGGCGGCGGCGGTCGTCAGTACTTCCCTGGCCCGCTCCGCCCGCCAGCCCTCCGGCTTATTCTCGTAGTCGGCGAGTGCAGCAGCGCCATTGGCCTGGCCGGAAAACTTCTTCTGGATGAGCGCCTTCAGTCCGTGATAGGCATCCTTCACCGCTTCGCTGGCGGTGTCCTTTGCAGCCGCGGTGGCGCCGGCCGCCAGCGCGGAGACAATCAGGGTAACGGGATCCACGATTTGTCCTCCTGTGACAGGGCCAATGGCGATATGCCAATGGCCTTTTGCCGTGCCATGATAGCACCGGAGTATGACAATGGATTGCGGCGATCAGGCCCCGCGCGCGATTTGTCGCAGCGACTGCTCGAAGACCTCGACCGGCTGGCCGCCGGAGATCAGGTACTTTTCATTGACGATCACCGCCGGAACGGAATGGATGCCCGAATCGGTATAGAGGCGCTCGCGCGCCCTGACCTCCGCCGCGTATTCGTCGCTGTTGAGAATCTCCTGGGCGCGTGTCAGGTCGAGGCCGACCTCACCGGCCAGGCGCAGCAGCAGTTGCTCTTCCTCGGGACTCTCGCCGTCGCTGAAGTAGGCGCGGAACAGAGCTTTCTTCAGCGCCCACTGCGCTCCGGCCGGGCCGGTTTCCGGCAGTCCGGCCCAGTGCAGCAAACGGTGCGCAGCGAAGGTGTTGTAGATGCGGCCGCGTCCTTCCTTGCGAAAGTCGAAGCCCAGTTCGGCGCCGCGCTGGCGTATCGCCTCGCGCGATTGCGCCTGTTGTTCCGGGGTGCTGGCGTATTTTTGCGTCAGGTGTTCGGTGATGTCCTGTCCGCCGGGCGGCATCCCGGGATTGAGCTCGAAGGGCTGGCAATGCAGTTCGGTGCTGACTTCGCCGGACAGGCGGGCGAGCGCCTGCTCCAGCGCGGCGAGGCCGATGGCGCACCAGGGGCAGGATACGTCGGAGACGAAGTCGATCTTCAGGGCAGTGGTCATGGCTTTGCTCAGGAATGGATCACGGCATTATCCCTCAGCCGCCGCGCTGATACACCCATTGCAGCAGCGCGTCCTGCGCCTCCTGGGCTGCGGCGGCATTGGCATGGTTGATCAGGAAGACGACGATCTGCCATTTGCCCTCGCGGTCCTGGACATAACCGGCGATGGTCTTGACGCCGTCCAGGCTGCCGGTCTTGATGTGCGCCTGACCGGCCGCGCCATTTTGCCGGAGGCGTTTTTTCATTGTGCCGTCGACTGCGGCAAGCGGCAGCGAAGCGACAAACTCGGGCATCAGCGGGCTCGCCCAGGCGAGCGCCAGCAGGCGCGCCAGACTCCCGGCGCTGAGACGTTCGCGCCGGGACAGGCCGGAGCCGTTTTCCAGAACCAGTTCCGGGAAGTTCAGTTGCTTCCTGGCCAGCCAAGCGCGCACGGCCCGTTCGGCATCGGCCGGCGAGGCGGCGCCGTGGACCGCCTCCGCACCCAGCGTGAGGAACAGTTGGCGCGCCATCACGTTGTTGCTGAACTTGTTGATGTCGCGCACCACCTCGGCCAATGAGGGCGAAGCGATGCTGCTCACCAGGCGCGCATCCGCAGGGGCAGTGCCGTCGCGCAGGCGGCCGGGAAAGCTGCCGCCGAGCTCCTGCCAGAGTTGGCGGAACACGCCGAGGACGAATAACGGGTGGGAGAGCACGCCCAGGCTCAGCGACTTCTCGCCGCAAGCTACCGGGTAGCTGCCCGAGAGCGTGAGGCGGTCATCGGACAGTTCGGTCGCGAGCCCGGCCTGCCAGTCGCCGCAGCCATCCTGGCTGGGACGGATCAGGTTGGCGATCGCCAGACCGGCCGGCCGCGGTTCGGCGAACACGGCGATACTGTCCTGGCCGGGTGTGGGAAGGAATTGCAGGCGCAGCGTCTTGAAGTTGAGCAGCAGCGCGTCGGGCGTCACATTGTAGGGACGCAGCGGCCGGTCGTCGAAGGGCGCGCTCTCGGCGCTGTTGAACAGGCTGCGGTCGAGGACCAGGTCGCCGCGGATCTCGCGCAATCCCCTGGCGCGCAAATTCCGCAGCAGCAGCCAGAACTGCTCGAAGCTCAGTTTCGGATCGCCGCCGCCCTTCAGGGTCAGGTTGCCCTCGAGCACGCCATTGCTCAGGACGCCGTCGATCCAGGCCTCGGTCTTCCAGGTATAGGCGGGTCCGAGCAGGTCGAGCGCGGCATAAGTGGTGAGCAGCTTCATCACTGATCCCGGATTCAACGGCAAGTCGGCATTGATGCTGAGGCTGGGCCTTGATGAAGCCGCGCCCTGCACCAGCAGCGCCACCGCCGACGCGGGAATGTTCGCGGCCGAAAGTGCACGCGCCACCGCTTCCGGCAGGCGCGGCGAAGCCGAATGGTCGGCCGCGGCGAGCGCAGGAGTGAAGAGCAGGAGGCAGCAGAGGAGAAATCGTAAGAGCATCGGGGCCGAGCCGGAGATACGGGTGCCCGCATCTTATCCCGAGAGCAGAGGGATACGGGCGGCTTGGTCGCAGTTCTGCGCAGATCTGAGATCTGGAGATTTGTCTACGCGCCGCAACCCGACATGGCGATGGCGACGCAGACCGCGACAACCAGCGACAGCGTCCGCAACAGCGCGGGCAGGCAGGCGGAGCCCGTCGTTGCGACCGCCGTCATGCTGATGAATTCCATGGCGGCGCCGACGCTCAGTGCTTCTTTCGCGGCCAGACGGTCATTCGGTCGAACACCTTCTGCTGCTCCGGCTTGAGCACCGCGTAAAATTCCTTGACCGCGGCCGCCCTCTCGATCATCCTGGCTTCCCGTTCCTTGAACAGGGCGACCATTCGGTCCATCCGCGCGGGTGCCGGCAAGGCCGCCAGTTCGGACTTCACGGCCCGCGCCCGGGGTGGTTGGGGTTTGGTCTTCTCAGTGAAAACCTGCCAGGCGGCTTCCTGATCTGCGGCGAGTTGGAGCTTGTCGTGCAGCCTGGCCCGGTGTTTTTCCATATGTTCGCGGAACCTGGCGGCATCGGGACGTTGGCCGGGACCAGGACCGGGGCCGGCGTTGTTATCGGCGATGGCCGTGCCCGCGACCAGGGCGGCGGCGGCGAAGGCGACCAAGGTGTGGAGCTTGCTCATGAAGAATCTCCTGAACTGAAAATTGCGAAGCGACAGATTGACAGATGCGTGACACGACCATGATTCTGCGCTTCAAGTTGTTTCCGTCTTGTGTCCTGCTGCGGAATAGTTGTATCTCTCTGTGTCTGTCGCGCGATTCAATACAGGCGGCTACAAATCGACGGCGCAAGGCCGCGGCGGGGTCGGCATAATGCGCGGCATGGAGACTCAGGCGCGCATCCTGGTGGTCGATGACGATCGCGAGATCAGGGTTCTGCTCGCCGAATATCTCGACGGCAACGGCTTCCGCACGATCACCGCCGGCGATGGCGCCGCCATGTGGCAGGCCCTGGCGGCGGCGCCGGTCGAACTGGTGGTGCTCGATCTAACGCTGCCGGGCGAGGATGGCCTGACCCTGTGCCGGACGCTGCGCGCGAAATCCAGTCTGCCGGTGATCATGCTGACCGCACGCGGCACGGCGGTCGATCGCATCCTGGGGCTGGAGATGGGCGCGGACGACTATCTGACCAAGCCTTTCGAACCCCGCGAACTGGTGGCCCGAATTCGCAACGTGTTGCGCCGCACGCTGACTTTGCCGGCGAATCTGGAAGCGCAGGAAGCCAAACGGATGAGTTTCGCCGGCTGGCTGCTCGATCTGGTCGCCAGGCATCTGGTCAGCCCCGCGGGCACCGCCGTGATGCTTTCCGGCGCGGAATTCCGGCTGCTCAAGGTGTTGCTCGAACATCCCCATCGGGTACTGACGCGCGACCAGTTGCTCAATTTCACCAAGGGGCGCGATGCCGATCCCTTCGACCGCTCGATCGACCTGCAGATCAGCCGCCTGCGGCAGAAATTGATGGAAGACGCCAAGGCGCCGATGCTGATCAAGACCGTGCGCAACGAAGGCTACGTGCTCGCGGCCACCGTCAGCATCGAGGCATGAGGTGAGCGCCTTCTTTTCTTCCATGCTCGGGCGGGTGTTCGTCGTGCTGGTCGGCGGCGTGCTCGCCTCGGTGGCGCTGACGCTGTATTTCGCCGGCGGCGACCGGCAGGAGTTCATCGCTCAGTTGCGGACGTTGCGCGCCGTCGAGAGGATCGAGCAACTCACCCTGATGCTCGACGAAGTGCCCGCGCAGACCCGGCCGCAGGTGCTCTCGGCGGCCAGCCGCAACGGCATCCGGGTCGACGACGCGAACGAGTTAGGCATGACGGCCAAGTCGGGCGGAGAGCCGGATGTCGAGTTCGCCGACGCTCTGCGCGAGCGTCTGGCCGGCAGGCGCGAAGTCGTGGCGTGGCGCTCGCGCGGCGCGGATTGCCAGACCGTGGCGGGCGGCCGGGTCGACGGGCAGTGCGAGCGCGTCTTCGTCAGCCTGCGCGACGGCACGCCGCTCGCCTTCCTGCTGCATATGCAGCGCGCCGACCGGGCGTTTGCCGCGCCATTGCGCACCCGGCGGCAGCTGGCCTATTTCATCTTCTTCCTCTGCTGCCTGTGCCTGATCGCCTACACGGTGGCGGTGCAGACGACCAAGCCGCTGGCGCGTCTGGCCGAGGCGGCAGGCGATCTGGGTCGCGACATCGAGCATCCGCCGTTGCTGGAACGCGGTCCGGCCGAGGTGCGTCACGCTGCCGGCGCATTCAATGCGATGCAGGCGCAGATACGCAGCTTCATCCGCGAGCGCACGCAGATGCTGGCGGCGATCACCCACGACCTGCAGACTCCGCTGACGCGGTTGCGTCTGCGCCTGGAAAAGGTCGCGGACCAGGAGTTGCGGGCCAGGCTGGTCGACGACCTCTCGGCGATGGAGGGCATGATCCGCGACGGTCTCGATCTCGCGCGGAGCATGAGTTCGCGGGAAGCCACGCAACGCATGGACTTCGACTCCATCATCGACAGCGTCTGCGCCGATGCCGTGGAAGCCGGGCAGGATGTGACGGTGGCGGGTCTGACCGGCGCCTTCGTGGCCACCCGGCCCAACGCCATGCGCCGCTGCCTGACCAATCTGATCGACAACGCGGTGAACTACGGCGGCTATGCCAGGATCTCGGTCGCCGCGGACGAGGCGAAGGTGGTCGTGGAGTTGCAGGACGGCGGTCCGGGCATCCCAGAAGACCGGCTGGAATCGGTGTTCGACGCATTTTTCCGGCTCGAAGGCTCGCGCTCCCGGGACACCGGCGGTACCGGCATCGGCCTGACCATCGCGCGCAACATCGCGCTCCAGCACGGCGGCACGCTCAGGCTGCGCAACGATGCCGACGGCGGTCTGGTGGCCCGGCTGGAACTGCCCCGCGCTTCGGCCTAGCCCGCTTGTGAGGCGTTACCAAGCCCCGCCTTTTCATCACGCGCGGTGATTCATCGGAACCATGAGCGTTTACAATGTTCGCTCTGGACCAAGCAAGGGGATCTTCATGAATCGATTGTTTGCAGCGTTGCTCTTCGCCTCAGGCCTGGCGATTCCCGCATTGAGCCCGGCGGCGGAACAGCCCATCGTGATCAAGTTCAGCCATGTCGCAGCATCGGACAATCCCAAGGGTCAGGCCGCGGACAAGTTCAAGCAGTTGGCCGAAGAACGCACCAAGGGTCGGGTCAAGGTCGAGGTCTATCCGAACAGCCAGCTCTACAAGGACAAGGAAGAACTCGAAGCGCTGATCCTGGGCTCGGTGCAGATGCTGGCGCCGGTGACCAGCAAGTTCGGCCCGGTGGGGCTGAAGGAATTCGAGGCGCTCGACCTGCCCTACATGTTCACCAGCGAAGAGGCCCTGCACCGGGTGACCCGCGGCCCGATCGGCAAGAGCCTGCTGAAAAAACTCGAAGCCAAGGGCCTGATCGGCCTGGCCTTCTGGGACAACGGCTTCCGCGTGATGAGCGCGAACTCGCGGCTCTACAAGCCCGAGGACATGAAGGGCCTAAAGATGCGCATCAACTCCTCCAAGGTGAATTCGGCGATCATGCGCTCGGTCGGCGCGCTGCCGCAGACCCTGGCCTTTTCCGAGGTCTACCAGGCCCTGCAGACCGGCGTCGTCGATGGCACGGACGGCCCGATCTCCAATCTGTACACGCAGAAGCATTACGAGGTGCAGAAGTTCGTGACCGATACCCGTCACACTTTCAGCGGCTATTGCGTGGTGGTCAACAAGAAGTTCTGGGAGGGCTTGCCCAATGATATCCGGACCATCCTTGAAGGTGCCATGAAGGATGCGTCGGAATACAACGACCAGGTCGCCGACAAGGATGCGTTGGCCGCCTTCGCCGCCATCAAGGCTTCCGGCAAGACCGAGGTGCACATCCCCACGGCGGCGGAGAAGGCTGCGTGGATCAAGGCGATGCGCCCGGTGCAGGACGAGATGGCATCGCGAGTCGGCCCGGAAATCATCGACGCCATCCGCAAGGAAGTCGCGAAGGTCCCGTCCAAGTAGGTCGGGCTTTAGCCCGACCTGTCTGCCGTCGTCGGCCTGAAGGCCGACCTACAATCATCAGCATTGGGAGTGCCCCCGCATGGCCGCCAGCATCGTCGATTCGCTCATCTTCGGCAATATCTTCAGCACGGACGCGATGCGCAAGGTTTGGTCCGACGAGAACCGGACGCAGAAGTATCTCGACATCGAGGCGGCTCTGGCGCGCGTTCAGGGCCGGCTCGGCATCATCCCGGCCGAGGCCGCGGCGGAGATCGTCAGGAACTGCCGGCTCGACCGGATCGACATGGAGAAGCTGCGCATCAAGACCGAGCGCATCGGCTATCCGGTGCTCGGCGTGGTTTCCCAACTGGTCGAGTTGTGCGACGACAAGCTCGGCGAGTTCTGCCACTGGGGCGCGACCACCCAGGACATCACCGACACCGCGACGGTGCTGCAGATACGCGAAGCCCTGGACATCGTCGCCGCGGACCTCAAGGACATTTCGGCCGCGCTCGCCGATCTGGCGCGCCGCCATCGCGACACGCCCATGGTCGGCCGGAGCAATCTGCAGCAGGCGGTCCCGGTGACCTTCGGCTACAAGATGGCGGGCCTGCTCGCTGCCATCGAGCGGCACCGGGCGCGCCTCCTCGAACTGCGTCCGCGCGTTCTGGTCGGCGAGTTTGCCGGCGCCGCGGGCACCCTGGCCTCGCTGGAGAAGGGCGCGATGGAAACCCAGGAGGGCCTGATGCGCGAGTTGGGGCTGGGCCAACCCCTGATCGCCTGGCACACCCAGCGCGACACCATCGCCGAAGTCGGTTGCTTCCTCGGCCTGGTAACCGGCACGCTGGGCAAACTGGCGATGGACGTCAAGCTGATGATGCAGACCGAGGTGGGCGAGGTCTATGAACCGTATGCGCATGGTCGCGGCTCGAGCAGCACCATGCCGCAGAAGCGCAATCCCATTTCCAGCGCCTATATCCACGGCGCCTCCGCGATGGTTCGGCAACAGGCCGCCGCCCTGCTCGAAGCGATCGTCGCCGATCATGAACGCTCGACCGGTCCCTGGCAGATCGAATGGATCGCCCTGCCGGAAGCCTTCATGCTCACGGCCGGCGCCTTGGCCCAGGCGAAGTCCGTGGCCGGCGGCCTCGAGGTGGATGCGGCGCGGATGCGCGCCAATCTCGACATGACCCGCGGCCTGGTGGTTTCCGAGGCGGTGATGATGGGCCTGGCGCCTTATATCGGCCGGGAGTACGCCCACGATCTGGTCTACGACATCTGCCGCGAGGTGATCGCCCAGGACCGCACGCTGCTCGATCTGCTCGCCGAGAACGAGGAGATCGCCCGGCACCTGGACCGCGCAGCGCTCGCCAAGTTGTGCGATCCGGCCAACTACCTCGGCCTGTCCGGCCTGATGGTCGATCGGGTGCTGGCGAGCCTGCAGCCTTAGCTACGCCGCAAGCTTCGTCAAACCGATCAATGCGGCGAGGAAGATCGCCACATGCAGCCATGCCCAGCGATGGTAGCGGCGCACCAGCCGGTCCGCGGCGAGGCTGGAAATCAGGTACGGTCTGCCGTCGTCCGGCTTGCCCAGCCGGTGCAGGTCGCTTCTGTTGCGGTTCTCCGCGCTGCGCCGCTGTTCCACTTCGCGCTGCGCCTCGGCGCGGACCCGTTCCCAGTCGCGCAGATCCACTTCGCCAGCGCGGCCGAGACCGAAGCGCAGCCGCAGTTTCGGCATGTCCTCTTTCCACTCTGCGAGCAAAGCCCCGACTTCCTCGGCCAGGCTGAAGTTGAACTCGCCCGCGTTCTCGGTGCGAAACTGGCCGACCACCTCGATTGTTTCATGTTCGAGGATCAGCCACTGGCGATAGCGATATTCGCCTTCCTGCCACTGGTCGCAGCGCGCCGGCAGCACTTCGGCACCCTCCGGATCCACCGCGCAACTGCCGGTGCCGTCCTCGAGCAGGAAGGAAGCGTCGGATTCGCCGTTGGAGTGCGCCAGCCATTCGGAGCCGGAGCTGGAGCCGTTTTGCCGCTCGACAGCGTAGCGATACCACAGGCAGGGGAGTCTGGTCAGGGGGGAGAGCAGCGGGCTGCCAGCCAGCGGCAGCCCGCGGCCGCGCAACTCGACATAGCCTTGCGCGGCGGAAGCGACCAGGGACCTGGGCGTGTCGGCAACAACGCGCGCCCTGCGCAGCACGGACAACCAGGCAAGAAGACTCAGGATTGCGATCAGCGACAGACTGATGCGCCACGCCGCCGGCGTAGCGAAACGAAGGCCGATGACCAGCAACAGGATCTGGCAGCCTGAAGTCAGCAGCGCCGCATAGCCGCGATGGAGCCGGGCAAACATGTTCAAGGATTCAGCCGAACAGCGCCTTCACATCGACATCGGTTTTTTCCGCGGAGAGGAATTCCAGCAAGGGCAATTCGCCGAAACGAAACAGACCGGCAACGACGCTTTCCGGAAACTGCTCGACGCGGATGTTGTTGATGTTGACCGCGTCGTTATAGAACTCGCGCCGGTCGCTGATGCCGTTCTCGAGTTGGCTGATGCGGCCCTGCAATTGCATGAAGCTTTCATTGGCGCGCAGTTCCGGATAGGCTTCGGCCACGGCGAAGAGGCGGCCCAGGCCGCCGCGCAGTTCTCCTTCGGCCCGGCCCAGGGCGGCGACGTCCTGGCTCGCGCGCGCCGCGTGAACCTGATTCCGCGCCGCGATGACCTGACCCAATGTTGCCTGCTCGAATTGCTTGTATTGCTTGCAAACTTCGACCAGCTTGGGCAATTCGTCGTGGCGCTGCTTGAGCAGCACATCGATATTGGCCCAGGCTTTGGCGACATTGTGCTTGAGCTGCACCAGACCGTTATACAGGGTTACGGCATAGATCAATGCCACCGCGAGCACACCGGAAACAATCGCCGCGACTATGCTCATGCCGCCTCTCCCTCCGGACTTCCGTCATAGAACCGGACCGAATTGCGCCCGGCCTTCCGGGCTTGAAACATCGCTTTGGCTGCGCACTTGTAGATCGCTTCCGGGCTGATGTCCTGGACGCCGAATAGTGCCACGCCGATGCTCACCGTGCAGTGATGTCCGCCGGCCGCATCCGGCTGCGCGAGGCTTTGCAGAAACGGTTTGGACAGCGCGCTGCGAATTTTTTCGGCGATGATGCCGGCTTGCGCGATGGACTCGGCGTGGCTCACATCCAGTTCGCCGATCATCACGACAAACTCGCCGCGATCGAAGCGGGCCACGGTGTCCATGTCGCGGACGCAGGTCTTCAGCCGGCCTGCGAGTTCGACCAGCAGCGTATCGACGATGGCCTGCCCGTGGATGTCAATGAGCGACTTGAAATGGTCGAGGACCAGAAACATGACAGCGCCGTGGCGGCCGCTGCGTTTGCTGGCCGCCATCGCCAGGTTCAGGCGGTCGTTGAGCAGGCGCCGTTTCGGCAGGTTGGTGAGCGCGTCGTAGAAGGCCAGGCGCCGCGCCTGCTCCGCCCGCTTCTTGCGCGCCGAGAGGTCCCTGAAGATGATCACTGCGCCGCCAGCCTTGCTTTCGCCCTTGATGGCCGTAACGCTGGCCTCCACCAGCACGGTGTCGCCGTCCTTGTGCCAATAGACGTCCTCCCGGAACTGCCGCTCATCACTCTCGCTGCCGGCTTCCCGGGCGGTTATGGTGGTGTGGAGCCGGCAATCGGAAGCGGGATATCCAGTGCCGTCGGCATGGTAGTGGTGGCGGTGCACGAGCATGTGAAAGTTGTGACCGATCACCTCGTCTTCGCGCCAGCCGAGCATGCTTAGCGCTGCGGCATTGATGAAGTTCACCAGTCCGTCGGCATCGACGCCGCAGATCCCTTCGCTGGCGGAATGGAGCAGCATCTCGTAGCGCTGTGCATGCAACTGCGCTTCGCTGCTCTCGGTTTCCAGGGCCATCACCTTCCGCCGCTGGCGGAAGTACAGCGTGGCGAGCAGGACCACGAAGGCCAGGGCGACATTCCAGGCGACCACGGTCTGGATCATCCAGGGGCGCAGGGTGTCGTCGCGCGCCAGTCCGACCGTCACCACCAAAGGGTAGTGCTGGGTGCGCCGGAAGGCGGCGATGCGCGACACGTTGTCTGCTGCATAGACGAGTTCCATGACGCCGGCCGTCTCGCCGGCGAGGATGCGTGCGGCGAACGGGGAATTGAACGGCTGGTTGATCTGCCCCGCGCTCTCCGGCCGGTGCAGCAGCAACTGGGCGGTATCGCTGCGGCTGAGCGAAATCATTCCCTTGGGACCGATCTCCGGTCCATCGAGGAGGCGTTGTATGTGTGCAAGATGCAGCGCGGCGCTGACCACGCCCTGCAGCTGCCCGCCGGGCGCGCGGATCGCCACGGCGACAATGGCGCTAGGCGCATTCGGGCCGTGGCCGATGTCGACGTCGGACAAGGCGAGCACCCTGGCCGGATCAAGCTTCAGCGAGCGAAACCATGCGCGGTCGCCGACACGGATGTCGGCCGGCGCGCTCTTGCCCGCGCTCAATACGGCATCGCCCTCGGCAGTGAAGACGCGGTAGCCGGAGATCTCGGGAAAATGGCGCAGAAGGTCGGCCATCAGTGCTTCGATCTCGTCCTGCCTGGGTTTCGTCAGGCCGCTGGTGAAGTCTTCGGCCCTCAGGAAGTGCGTGATCCCGAGCAGATAGCCCTCGGCCCGGCCCAGGGTTTCTTCCGTTCCCAGGCTGATGACTTGGGCGAGGTTGCCGGCATTCGCCTCCGCCTCAAGGCGAAAGCGCTGGTAACTGAGCGCGGACAGGCCGCCGACCAGCATGGCGAAGGCCACCAGGCCGGCTATGAAGGCAGCCGGCTGCCACGGGTGGGTCCTGGGGGAAAGTGGCATCCGAGCTCGAGTGACCGGCAAGTTGAGGGTAGTTGAGGGTAGTCGACACAACGGCGGGCGCAATGATGAGCGCTTAACACCTCGCTGCGCACGTTACTGCGCACCGCACCGCGCCTGATTTCCGGATATTACCTATAGCGTAATACTTCGGCAACAAGCTGCCGTTGACGCGCTGGTTCCTCGCGATGCGCCTCATGAGTCAAGCCAAAAACAATGGCTCTGCCCTGGCACTGAAGCACCGCCCTGGGGGTGCGTTACAAGGCGGCTTGGCTGATCAAGCAAAAGTTGCTGCAAGTCATCGCTGAAGGAGCAGCGGCGGGGCCTCTGATCCAATCGCTGAAGGCGTAGGGCACGCGGCTCAATGTGCGCCGCTGAGCGTTACCGGTCGCCCCGGCCGGCAAGCCGGAACAGCAGGCACAAGCCGGCCAGCAGCAGGTAGCCGCCGGCCAGCCAGAGGACGGGCGGCTCGGCAAGCCAGGGGAGGTACAGGCGACCATCGGCAAACGGCGAATGGATCACGCCGCAGAGGCTAAGGCCTGCCGCGATCACTGCGGCCAGCGCGGCGCGACCGAGTTGGCCGTCGATCACCCAGATGAGCCAGCTCATCCAGAGCATGGCGGTCACGATGAAACCGTTGCCGAGCATGGTTAGCGCCAGCAGGTTGCGGCGGATCTCCTCGGGCAATTGCGCGACCTGGATGCCGGCGCCGGCTAGTAGCCCGCCCATTTGTATCGCGATCAGGTTGGCGATGGCCGGGATCAGCGCCAAGCCCCAGGCCTTGCTGTGGCGCGCATCGGTAGCCCGCAGGGATTGGCCGGACATCTCCAGGCCGACGAAGACCAGCACCGGGACGACGACCGATTCGGGCAGGCAGCCGATCAGCGTGGCCAGCCATCCGGAGGCAGCGCCGAGGCCGATGAACAGGCCGGTCGCCAGGGTGTATCCGGCGCGGCAGCCCATGTCCTTGTAGGCAGGATGCCCGATGTAGGGCGTGTTCTGGATGACGCCACCGCACAGGCCGGCAGCCAGGGTCGCGATCGCCTCGACGAGGAGAATGGAGCGGGTCCGATAGCGGTCGCCGGCGACGGCGGCCGACTCGCTGTTGTCGATGCCGCCGATCACCGTTGCCAGGGCCACCGGGATCGCCAGGGGAAGGTACTGCCAGGCCAGCGTCAGCCCATCGAGAAAGGCCAGCGTCGGCCAGGGCGGAACGGCAGCCACGGTCATGGCCATGGCGGCTAGCGGCGGCGGCCGATAGCCGAAAACCATGGCGAGGCGGTAGGCGCCATAGCCGCAGAGCAAGGCGGCGATGACCACCGGAAAATTGAACGGCAGACGTCGTCCGCCGATCAGGGTGATCAGGACCACGCCCAGCGCGACGAATCCCCCCACGGGTTCCGCGATCAGCTTGGTGAAAGGGAAGAACATGATCAGGGCGATGGCCACTGCGGCCAGGGCGCCGAGCAGGGCGGCCCGCGGCAGGGCACGACGGATCGCCTCGCCGCAGAATGCGGCGGCCAGTTTCGCCGCGCCGATGATCACCAGCACGGCCATGCCTACAGCCCAGGCGCGGTCGGCATTGCCGCCGGCGATGTAGGCAGGGCCGACGACGCCGAAGCTGAGGGCGAACATCGACGGGGTGTCGATGCCCAGCGGCATGGCGCAGACATCCTGGCGTTGTTCAAGCTGTGCCAGGCGGAAGGCAAGCCAGGTATAGAGGGTGTCGCCGAGCAGAACGCCCATCGCCGTGCCGGGAACCATGCGCCCCATGACGACGTCGGGCGGCAGGTGAAAAACGCCGATCAGGATTCCCGACATCCCCACCAGCAAGGCGATGTTGTCGATGGCGAGGGCGAAAAATCCGTTGATGTCGCCGCGAGAAAACCAGCGGTAGCGGAACGGGACTGCAACTGTAGGAGTCATCGCCAAGCCCCCTGGAAGGTCCGCCAGCGAATTCTGCGGCAGCCGCCAGGCCTTACCCTGCGGGAGGCCGTGAAATCGCTTACATGGGCCAAATAAACGGCTTGCACGGCATGCTGTGATCAGTTGTCGGCCACCAGCATCTTGGCTTCCACTTCGGCGACCTTGATGCCTTCCTGGTTGGTGCAACTGCCGCTTAAACTGACCATGCCGCCCTGATGCTTGGGTTTCGGATCTTTCCGGGTGACGGTCCAATTGGTGCTCAAGGTGTCGCTGTGAGTTTCGGTCAAGGTCAGCGCACTATCATAGCGGTCGCCGACGCTCACCCCGTTATAGCCGCGGCCGGAATGCATGGAAACTCCCTGGGAAATAGCAAAGACGGAGTATAACTTGCAGGCGATTGCCAGAAGCCGGCGATGTTTCGACGAAATGCGTCAAATGCGCCGTCGGCGCTTATAATTTCCGCATGCCGCTCACGCTTGACGTCTGCACTGCCCAGCATATCGGCGATCGCCAGGATCAGCAGGATCGCGTCGCCTTCCTGCCGCATTCCCGGCGCCCCGGCATGGCCCTGGCCGTTCTCGCCGATGGCATGGGCGGGCGCACCGGCGGTGCGATGGCGGCCGAACAGGTGCTGCACACCGCGAAGAGCGTCTTCGAGGCCTACGGCCCGGCGGACTCGGTGCAGGAAATGCTGAAAGCCGGCATCGACGACGCCCATGACGCCATCAGTCTGACGCGCTACACCAGCGAGAAGGAACCGCACAGTACGGCCTGCGTGATGCTGTTGCAGGGTGGTCGCGCCGACTGGGCGCACTGCGGCGACTCGCGCATCTACCACTATCGCGACGGCGCCCTGATCGGCCGCAGCGTCGATCATTCCCTGGTCGCCGATCTGGTCAGCAAAGGGCGGCTCAGCGAGGCCGAGGCGGAATGCCATCCCGAGAGAAACATCCTGCTCTCCTGTCTCGGCGCCCCGGAGCGGCCACAGATCGTCTTCGGCGGGACGGCGCCGCTGGTCGCCGGCGACTGCTTCCTGCTCTGCTCCGACGGCCTCTGGGGCACTTACTCCGATGCCGAGCTGGGCAGCGTGCTGGCGCAGCATCCGCCCCGTGCCGCGGCCGAGTTGCTGATCGGGCAGGCGCGGCAAAGGGCCAAGGGGCATGGCGACAATATCTCGCTGCTGATCGTCCGGCTGGTGAAGCGGAAGAGCGACGAAATACCCGCGTCTCTTCGGGGCTGATGGCACTGCTTGATCGAAATCAAGCAGACTCGGACGACAGGAAGTATCATAAGCGCCCCGCGCAAATGCGCTGCCTACTGCAACTGGCCGATTCAACCGGAATGGAGTGAACAAAGATGCCTTTGATGATAGGAGTGCCACGTGAGATTTTCCCGGGCGAAAAGCGCGTCGCGACCGTCCCGGAGGTCGTTGAAAAGCTGATCAAGCTGGGCTTTACGATCGCCGTTGAATCCGGCGCCGGCGATCCTGCCAATTTCAGCGACGACACCTATCACGCCGCAGGCGCAGAGGTCATAGCCGGTGCGGCCAATCTGTGGAACGCCGCCGACATCGTCTTCAAGGTGCGCGGACCCAGCGCCGAAGAAGTCGCCCTGATGCATGAGGGTCAGACGCTGGTTTCCTTCATCTGGCCGGCGCAGAACCCGGAATTGATACAGCAGCTCGCCGAGCGGAAGGTCACCGTGCTGGCTATCGACGCGCTGCCACGCACGCTCTCCCGAGCCCAGAAGATGGACGCGTTGACCTCCCAGGCCGGCGTCGCCGGCTACCGCGCCGTCATCGAGGCCGCCAACGCCTTCGGCCGATTCTTCAATGGCCAGATCACCGCCGCGGGCAAGGTGCAGCCGGCCAAAGTCTTCATCGCCGGCGCCGGCGTCGCCGGTCTGGCGGCGATCGGTACCGCTGCCAGCCTGGGCGCCATCGTGCGCGCCAACGACACCCGTGCCGAAGTGGCCGACCAGGTCGTCTCGCTGGGCGGCGAATTCGTCAAGGTCGAATATGAGGAAGAAGGTTCCGGCGGCGGCGGTTACGCCAAAGTGATGAGCGAAGGCTTTCAGCAGGCCCAGCGCGCCATGTACGCCAAGCAGGCCAAGGAAGTCGACATCATCATCACCACGGCGCTGATTCCCGGCCGGCCTGCGCCCAAGCTGATCACCGCAGAAATGGTGGCGAGCATGAAGCCGGGCAGCGTCATCGTCGATATGGCGGCGGAGCAGGGCGGCAACTGCGAACTGACCGAGCCCGGGCTAGCGGTGGTCAAGCACGGCGTGACCATCGTTGGCTACACCGACCTGGTCTCGCGCCTTGCCAAGCAGTCGTCGACGCTGTATTCCACCAACCTGTTTCGCCTCACCGAGGAGCTATGCAAGACCAAGGACGGCATCATCGACGTCAATATGGAAGACGATGCCATCCGCGGCCTCACCGTCGTCAAGGAAGGCAACATCTCCTGGCCGCCCCCTGCGCCCAAGCTTGCCGCAGCCCCGGCCGCCAAGCCGGCGGCGACCGCCATGCCGGTCGCGAAAAAGGCGCACGGTCACGGCGCGCCCTCCGAACCGATGGCTGGCAACAAGCTGGCGATCATGTTCGGCGTTGCCGCCGCGCTGTTCTGGTTCGTCGGCGCCAATGCCCCCGAGGCCTTCCTCGCCCACTTCACGGTATTCGTGCTGGCCTGCTTCGTCGGCTACATGGTGGTGTGGAACGTCAAGCCGGCCTTGCATACGCCCTTGATGAGCGTGACCAACGCGATCAGCAGCATCATCGCCATCGGCGCCCTGGTGCAGATCGCGCCGCCCTTGACCGGTGTCGTGGTCGGCCGGCCCGATGACTGGATTCGATGGCTGGCGGCGGCGGGCATCGTGCTCACCGCCATCAATATGTTCGGCGGCTTCGCCGTGACCCAGCGCATGCTGGCCATGTTCCGCAAATAAGCCCGGGAAACACGACATGTCTGCAAGTCTAGCAACGGTCTCCTATATCGGAGCCACGATACTTTTCATCCTCAGCCTGGGCGGTTTATCGAACCAGGAAACCTCGCGCCGCGGCAATCTCTACGGCATGATCGGCATGGCGATCGCGGTACTGGCGACTGTGTTCGGCCCCAAGGTCGGCAGCGCCGGCTATGTCTGGATCGTCTGCGCCATGGTCGTCGGCGCGAGCATCGGCCTGTATGCGGCGCGTACCGTGCAGATGACACAGATGCCCGAACTGGTGGCACTGATGCACAGCATGGTCGGCCTGGCCGCGATGCTGGTCGGCTTCGCCACCTTCATCGATCCGGAAGCGGCGAAGGAGTTTACCGGCGCGGCCAAGTCGATACACGAAATGGAAATCTATATCGGCATCCTGATCGGCGCGATCACTTTCTCCGGCTCCATCATTGCCTTCGGCAAGCTCTCCGGCCGCATCGGCGGCAACCCCATGCTCCTGCCGGGGCGGCACTGGATGAATCTGGCGGGACTGCTGGTGGTGATCTGGTTTGGCCGCGAGTTTCTCCACGCCGATTCCATCGCTTCGGCGATGACGCCAGTGATCGTGATGACGGCGATTGCGCTGCTCTTCGGCATTCACATGGTCATGGCCATAGGCGGCGCCGACATGCCGGTGGTGGTGTCGATGTTGAACAGCTACTCGGGTTGGGCGGCCGCGGCCACCGGTTTCATGCTTTCCAACGATCTGTTGATCGTGATCGGCGCCCTGGTCGGTTCGAGCGGCGCAATCCTCTCCTACATCATGTGCAACGCCATGAACCGCAGTTTCATCAGCGTCATTGCCGGCGGCTTCGGCACTGCCAGCGCCGCTCCGAAACCGGCCGGCGGGGCAGCCGAACCGGTGGGCGAAGTGGTCGCGGTGAATGCCGCCGAAACCGCCGAATTACTGCGTGAAGCCAAGAGCGTGATCATCGTCCCCGGTTACGGCATGGCGGTGGCGCAGGCCCAGCACACGGTCTATGAGATCACCAAGCATCTGCGCGAGAAGGGCGTCAATGTGCGTTTCGGCATTCATCCGGTGGCAGGGCGCATGCCCGGCCACATGAACGTGCTCTTGGCCGAAGCCAAGGTGCCCTACGACATCGTGATGGAAATGGACGAGTTGAACGATGACTTCCCGGCCACCGATGTCGCCATCGTCATCGGCGCCAACGACATCGTCAATCCGGGTGCCCAGGATGATCCGACCAGTCCGATCGCCGGCATGCCGGTGCTCGAAGTCTGGAAGGCCAAGACCTCGATCGTAATGAAGCGGAGCATGGCCTCTGGCTATGCCGGCGTCGACAATCCGCTGTTCTACAAGGAAAACAATCGCATGCTCTTCGGCGATGCGAAGAAGATGCTGGACGAAGTGCTGGTCGTGCTGAAAACCTGATCTAGCTTGGGCTTTCGAGGGAGGCACCCGAACGGGTGCAGCCCGACGACCGGAGGAAGTCCCCGTGCGACTGCGGAGATAGTCGGGCTAGCGATCTGCCAGGCAACGCCGTAGTTCAGACATCCTGTTTGATGCGCCCGCCCAGAAGCGCTGCGACTTGCCGCCGGGGTTTTTGCGGACCCTTGGGCAGTTCGGCGGGCGGAGTCGCCCCCCGCCTTGATTCGTAGGGCTTGTTCGGATCGAAATCGAGCTTGGGCAAGTGCGCCATGGGTTGCGGCAGACGCGGCCTCTCGCTGTGCGCCGGCCTGTCGCTGTGCAGCGAGCGGCCGCGATCGCGATCGGCCTTGCGGCTTCTCTCTTCGTTGGACTCGCGCATGCCGCTATCCTCGCGGCTGCGGCTGCGCCCCCGCGCCGACTTGTCCACGTCGGCGGCCAGACCATGGTCGCTGCCCCGCTCGAAGCCGGGCACGGCGATCTGCTCGATCTTGCGCTTGACGATTTTTTCGATATCGGACAAGCGCAGTTTTTCTTCCGGGCAGACCAGCGAGATGGCCACGCCGCTCTTGCCGGCGCGGCCGGTGCGGCCGATGCGGTGGATGTAATCCTCGGCGACGTGCGGCAACTCGTAGTTAATGACGTGCGGCAGATCGTCGATGTCCAGGCCCCGCGCGGCGACGTCGGTGCCGACCAGTACCCTGATGCGCCCGGCCTTGAAGCCTTCGAGCGCCTCGGTGCGCTGCTGCTGGCTCTTGTCGCCGTGGATGGCGTCGGCCTCGATCCCCTGGCGTTGCAGGTAATGGGCGAGGCGGCTGGCGCCGAACTTGGTGCCGACGAAGATCAGCACCTGGCGCAGATCCTGGTGGCGCAAAAGGTGCACCAGCAGGTGACGCTTGTCTTCCTGCGCCACCGGATAGACGCGGTGGGTGATGGTCTCGGAGATCGAGTTGCGCACCGCCGCCTCGATCAGCTGCGGCGTCTTCAGCATGGTGTCGGCGAGCTTCCTGATTTCCTCGGAGAAGGTTGCTGAGAACAGCAGGCTTTGGCGCTCCTTCGGCAGCATCGCGAGGATGCGCTTGATGTCCGGGATGAAGCCCATGTCGAGCATCCGGTCGGCCTCATCCAGGACCAGCATCTCGACCTGGGTGAAGGCCACGGTCTTTTGCTGCACATGGTCGAGGAGCCGACCCGGTGTGGCCACGATGATTTCGCGACCCTGGCGCAATTCCTCGATCTGCGGCCGGATGTCGACGCCGCCATAAAGGCAGATGGCGCGCAAGGGCAGGAACTTGCTGTAGGTCTTGACGCTTTCATAAACCTGCATCGCCAGTTCCCGCGTCGGCGTCAGGATCAGCGCCCGCACCGGATGGCGCGCCGGCGAAGACGAGGCGCTGGCGTGACGCGCTAGGCGTTGCAGCATCGGCAGGGTAAACCCGGCCGTCTTGCCGGTGCCGGTCTGCGCGCCGCCAAGTATGTCTTTGCCCGCGAGTATGACGGGAATAGCCTGGACCTGGATCGGCGTCGGCTCGGTGTAGCCGGCGGCGGTCACGGCTTGCAGCAGTTCGGGCAGGAGCCCGAGGTCTTCGAATTTCATGGATGCTCCTGATTCGGCCTGCCCCTTACGGGGTACCGGTTCAGGCAGCGAAATATCTTTTGAGAAGTAAGGCCGTGCAATCTGAACGATACGAACAATTGAACGATTTGAACGATTTGAGCGATTCAGACGGTTCAATCGATCCGGTTATCATCCGGGACGGCCGCAAGATGCCACCAACCGGCAAGGCGGCGACCGCGGCAGTATACCCGAATCGGCCGCGAATGGCGTTGCGGATCTTGAGTCAGGCGGAAATCAGGCGCAAGGCGGCTTGAAAAAGCGCGCTCTCGGGTTCGCCAAGGGCGTCGGCGATACTGAAGTGATGGTGCCCGGGCATCGTGACGTCGCTTCCCAGACAGTGCCGCCAGCGCTGCCGGATCAGTCGGTTCTGCTGCTGGAATGCGGCGCTCTCCAGGCCGCCGACCGCGGTGAGCAGGGGGACGCGGCGCGCCGGCCGGTAGCTGATCGGACTCAGGCGCCGGGCTTCTTCCCGGCTGAGTTGCAAGCTATCCGTCAGGAAAGGTGCCCGGGCGAGCGGCACGAGATCGTAGAGGCCGCTGATCGCCAGCCCGCCGCGCACCAGGTCGTCCGGCAGATCGGCTTGATAGCAGGACCATCGTGCGGCGAGCATCATCGCCGTCAGGTGGCCGCCTGCGGAGTGACCGCCGACGTAGATGCGCCGGGGATCTACGTCGAGTTCCGGCGCATTGCGCCAGGCCCAGGAGCAGGCGCGCAGCATCTGCCGCACCATCTCCTCGACGCGGACGGCCGGGGCCAGCCCGTAATTCACCACGGCCAGGCTGATGCCGGCTTCGACGAAGGCGGGAGCCAGGTAGGAAAAGTCGCGCTTGTCCAGAGCGCGCCAGTAGCCGCCGTGGATGAAGATGAACAACGGCGCCAGCGTTTGCCGCGCGGCAAACAGGTCGAGCGTCTCCGCCGGGGAATCGCCGTAGGCGTGAGTCGTCCAGGCGAGCCGCGACCTGGTCTCCGCCGAGCGTTTCGTCCAGCCCAGGAGGTAATCCTGATGGTCGGGCACGAGGCCGCGGGGGTTGTACTGCCGGTCTAGTTCAGCGCCGCTCTTCAAACCTGGCACCTACGCCGTGGCATAAGGCCTTGGGTTGTCCTTTGGACAACTACGGGCACTAGTGCTTATCCGCTTTGGCCGCGGGCTTCGCGACGGGCTCAGCGGCGGCTTTGGCAGGGTTGGCGGAATTGGCTTCGGCCGGCTTGGCCTCGGCACCCGGTCGCGGCGTCGTTTCCGGGATCGAGTTCTCGATCTTGTTTTCGCGCATATAGCCGTCCATGTCGCGCCAGCCTGCGAAAACTGCGGACTTCAGCGATTTCGGATTGAGCGCATAGCAATCTTCGAGTGCTCGGCCGGTCTGGCGGCAGGCGCTGCCCACCGCCTTGCCCTCGGCTTCCTTGGCCGCGGCGGCCGCGGCGGCGACCTTGGCCGGGTCCTCGATGCCGAGCTGCTCGCAGGCGACGAGCAGCAGGGCGCAGCAGATCAGTGCAGGAAGTGTTCGCATGTCGGGATATTCTACGGCAGATTTACCAGGAAACTTGAGGGCCGTGCAGTCTCCAGCCTTCAGGCTGAAGGATCTCGGCCGACGATATGCTCACCGATCCTGGTCCGGCCTGACGCCGCCGGCATGCGTTTTCAAGACCGCGAGCAGGGCATGGAATTGCTGCCTTTCCTTCTCGCTCATGCCGCCCAGCAACTCGACGATCCACTTCTCATGGGACTCGGCCATTTTCTTGAAGATCTTTCGTCCCTCGGGGGTCAGTTTGACGATGTAGGCGCGCCGGTCCTTGGGGTTGTCCTCGCGTACCACCAGGCCTTCGGTGACGAGCTGGTCGGTGATGCCGGTAACGTTGCCGCCGGTCACCATCATGCGCTTGGACAGTTCGCCCATCTTCAGTCCCTCGGGCGAGCGCTCCAGTTGCGACATCAGATCGAAGCGCGGCAGGGTGATGCCGAACTGGGTACGCAGGCGCGAGCGTATCTGGGCTTCGATCAGGTTGGTGCAGGCGAGCATCCTGAGCCACAGACGCAGCGCCTGGGTGTGTTCGCTGGTGGCGCGGGTTTCGGTGTCGGATTGTGCTTGCTTGGTTTTCTTCATGACAGGCCTTCAGGGAATGAAAAAGGGGTTTCAGTGGGTGGCGAGGGGTTGCGTGCGGCTTCCAGGCCGGGGCGGGCAGGCGGCGCCCCTGGAGAGAGCGCTGAAGTTGGCTACCGTGGCAGCGGAGAAGATGGCGCCCCGGCCGAAGGCGTCGCCGGCCGGATTGCCTTCCATGATCGTGATCTCATGCGCAGGATCGGCATTCTTGATCAGGATGGAGAAAGGCATCCCGGCCGGCCCGCCACCCAAGCAGATAATGCGCATGCTGTCTATTCAGATCCTCTAATATTTGAATCGTAAATTATCATGGGCCTTTCTATTCCGCAAGCCCGGAAATCAGGACCTGTGTAGAATTGCCTGGATGAGTTGTTTGCCAAGAAACATCAAGCGGATTTTGCGGCTGGTCATGCTCTTCGGCGTGGCGCTGCCGGCCATGGCAGCGCCGGAAGTCACCCTGCGCCATGCCCTGGGCGGGGCGCAGCAGGAAGTCCTGGAGACCCTGGTGTCGCGTTTCAATGTCCAGCAGAAGGGCCAGGCGCGGGTGCTGCTGGAAGATCTGCGGAGCGTCGCCGATCCGCGGCAGTTGCCGCAGATGGCCTTGCTCGATGCCGATGACAGCCTGGAGTTTTTCGCTACCCGGCCGCGCTTCAAGCCGCTCTACCAGGTGCTGAAAGAGGCCGGCGAGCAGATCGACGCGAAGAGTTTTTTCCCGCTCGTCCTGGATGCCGTCGACGACCCCGCCGGCCGCCTCCAGGCGTTGCCGCTCGGCCTGTCCCTACCGGTGCTGTTCTGGAACAAGGATGCATTCGGCAAAGCCGGCCTGAATCCGGAAGCGCCGCCCAAGACCTGGCTGGAAGTGCAGACGGCCGCGGGTAAACTGTACGATGCCGGTTACAAATGCCCGCTGACCTCGTCCCGCTTCACCTGGGTGCATCTGGAGAATCTCTCCTCGCAGCACGGCGAGCCGATCTCCGTGCGCGAAGGGCCGGGCGGCACGAAGGTCGTCCTGAACAGGATGATCGATGTCAAGCACATCGCCTTGCTGTCGAGTTGGTACAAGAGCGCCTACTTCCATTACTTCGGCCCGGGCAAGGAGGGTGACAGCAGGTTTCTTTCCGGCGAATGCGCCATGCTCACAGGAGAATCCTCGCTCTACGCCGCGGCGAGCCGCGGCAAATTCGCCGCGGGGGTCGCGGCCTTGCCGCATTACGACGATTTCTACGGGGCCACGCCGGAGAAGCTGTTGCCCGATGGCGCCGCGCTCTGGGTGCTGGCCGGGCAGAAGAAGGAGGACTACCGGGTCGTCGCGCAGTTCGCGAAATTCCTGCTGCGTCCGGAGGTGCAGAAGGAATGGGTCAAGGCGACCAGTTACCTGCCGATGACCCGGGTCGCGATCGAAGGCCTGAGGGCCGACGGATCGCCGCCGGCCTTGCTCGATGCCACCGTGCGCCGGCTTTCCGCGGCAAAGTCGGCGAGCACGCGGAGCAAGCACGGCTTCGGTCTCGCCCGCTTGCGCGACATCCTCAACGAGGAGATTGCGACGGTCTGGAGCAACACCAAGCCGGCCAAGGAGGCGCTCGATACCGCAATGCGTCGCAACGCCGTTCCGGAAGCGCCGGGACGCTGAGGCAACATGGGTGGCTTTGGCTATCCGCGCCTGTTCGCGCATCGTGGCGGCGGCGCCCTGGCGCCCGAGAACACGCTGGCCGGCATCCGCCTGGCCGCCCGCCTGGGCTTTCGCGGCGTCGAGTTCGACGTGATGCTGAGCGCGGACGGAATAGCGGTGCTGATCCACGACGAAGCGCTCTCGCGCACGACCGACGGCGCGGGCGAAGTGGCCAGTACGCCCTATGCGGAACTCTCCCGGCTTGACGCCGGCAGCAGGTTTCATTCCGCCTTCGGCGGCGAACCCGTGCCCCGCCTGGAAGCCGCATTGGCTTGCTGCGCCCGCCTAGGTCTGGTTGCCAATGTCGAGATCAAGCCTGCCGCCGGCCTGGACGGAGAGACCGGCAGGATCGTCGGCAACAGTGTCGTCCGCGGCGAACCCGGCGCCGTGCTGCTCTCCTCGTTTTCCGAAGCGGCGCTGGCCGCCGCGCGTTCGCAGGCACCGGCAGTGCCGCGTGCCCTGCTGTTCGAAGCGCCGCCGCCGGACTGGCGAGGGCGTTTGTCCGGTCTCGAATGTCTTGCCCTGCATTGCGCGGCTCGGTATCTGAGCCCGGAACTGGCGGCCGCATTGCGTGCCGCCGGGATCCCCTTCGCCTGCTATACGGTCAATGACCGCGCGGCCGCGGCCGATCTGTACGCAGCGGGTGCGGCTGCGCTGTTCACCGACAGGCTGGACTTGTTCGATCCGCGAAATCCGGACGGGTCGTGATGTTAAAATTGCGCCTCCCTGACTGCACCGTCCGCAGCAGCCAACCGTAGATGCCATGCGAATAGCCCATGAATAGCGCCGAAATCCGCCAGAAGTTCCTCGACTACTTTGCCTCCAAGGGCCATACCGTGGTCGCTTCGAGTTCGCTGGTGCCGGGCAACGACCCGACCCTGTTGTTCACCAATTCGGGCATGGTCCAGTTCAAGGATGTCTTCCTCGGCCAGGACCGGCGGCCGTATTCGCGCGCGACCACGGCGCAGCGTTGCGTCCGGGCCGGCGGCAAGCATAACGACCTCGAGAACGTCGGCTACACTGCGCGTCACCATACCTTCTTCGAGATGCTCGGCAACTTCAGCTTCGGCGATTATTTCAAGCGTGATGCGATCAAGTACGCCTGGGAATTGCTCACCGAGGTGTACCGCCTGCCGATCGAAAAGCTCTGGGTCACGGTCTATGCGGAAGATGACGAGGCATACGAGATCTGGGCCAGGGAAGTCGGCGTGCCGGAGGCGCGGATCGTGCGCATCGGCGATAACAAGGGGGCGAGATACGCCTCGGACAATTTCTGGCAGATGGCCGACACCGGGCCCTGCGGGCCATGCAGCGAGATCTTCTACGACCATGGCGAGGGCATCTGGGGCGGCCCGCCGGGGTCGGCGGACGCCGACGGCGACCGCTACATCGAGATCTGGAACCTGGTCTTCATGCAGTTCAATCGCGACGAGGGCGGCGTATTGCATCCGCTGCCCAAGCCCAGCGTCGATACCGGCATGGGCCTGGAGCGGATTGCCGCCGTCCTGCAGGAGGTGCATAGCAACTACCAGATCGACCTGTTCCAGCACCTGATCAAGGCTGCGGCCCTGGCGACCCGTAGCCATGATCTCGCCCACAATTCGCTCAAGGTGATCGCAGATCACATCCGTGCCTGCTCCTTCCTGATCGTCGACGGCATCATCCCCGGCCCGGACGGGCGCGGCTATGTGCTGCGCCGGATCATTCGCCGGGCGATCCGCCACGGCCATCAACTGGGCCAGAAGCAGCCGTTCTTCCATCAGCTGGTCGATGCGCTTAGCAGCGTGATGGGCGAGGCTTATCCGGAACTGCCCGCGGCCCGGGACAAGGTCGTGGCGGTGTTGCGTCAGGAGGAGGAGCGCTTCGGTGAGACCATAGGCCACGGCATGGAAATTCTCGAGTCCGCCCTGGCGGCCCTGAATGGCGCCAAGCTGCTGGACGGCGAAACTGCCTTCAGGCTCTATGACACCCATGGTTTTCCGCTCGATCTCACGGCCGATATCTGCCGCGAGCGCGGCGTCGCCGTCGATGAGGCCGGGTTCGACCTGGCGATGGCCGCCCAGCGCAAGATGGCGCGCGCCGCTTCCAGCTTCAAGACCCGCGGCGGCGTCGCCTACGACGGCCAGGCCACGCTGTTTCGCGGCTACGACAGCCTCGAGGCGGAGGCCACGGTGCTGGCGCTGTATTGCGATGGTCTTCGGGTCAACGAACTCAAGGCCGGCGAATCGGGCATCGTGGTGCTCGACGAAAGTCCCTTCTATGCCGAGGCCGGCGGTCAGGTCGGCGATTGCGGCGAACTGACGCGCGGCGAGGTGTGTACGACCCTGTTCGAGGTCGCCGACACCCAGAAGATCCAGGCCGATGTATTCGGCCACCATGGCGTGCTCGAGTCCGGTGCGCTGGCGGTCGGCGAGCGCGTTGCGGCGCGCGTCAATAGCAGCGCCAGGGCCAGTGCGCAGTGGAACCACTCGGCCACGCATCTGTTGCATGCGGCGCTGCGCGAAGTGCTCGGTACCCATGTACAGCAGAAAGGCTCGCTGGTCGATGGCCAGCGTACGCGTTTCGACTTTTCCCATCCTCAGCCGATGACGTCAGCGGAAGTCGCCCGGGTCGAGGAACTGGTGAATCGCGAGATACGGCGCAATGTCGAGGTGAGCATCAAGGTCATGGACCATGATGCCGCGCTGGCCGCCGGCGCGATGGCGCTGTTCGGCGAGAAATACGGCGACCGGGTGCGGGTCGTCGGCATGGGCGATTATTCCACCGAGCTGTGCGGCGGCACGCATGTCAGGCGCACCGGCGACATCGGCCTGTTCAAGATCATCAGCGAGGGAGGAGTGGCCGCCGGCGTCCGCCGCGTCGAAGGCGTTACCGGCGCGGCTGCGCTCGCCCATGTCCAGGCCCAGCTGGCGCAACTCGATGAGGTGGCGGTGCAGGTGCATGCAGCGCCTGGCGAAGTGGCGGCGCGCGTCGCGCAGATCATCGAAGGGGTCAAGGCCCTGGAGAAGGAAATGGCGCGGCTGAAATCCAAGTTGGCCTCCTCCCAGGGCGACGATCTGGCCAGCCTGGCGCTAACGGTGAAGGGCGTCAGGGTGCTGGCGGCGGTGCTGGAAGGCGCCGATGCCAAGACGCTGCGCGAGACCCTCGACAAGCTCAAGGACAAGCTGGCTTCCGCCGTGATCGTCCTGGGTTCGGTCGAAGCCGGCCGGGTGCAGCTGATCGCCGGCGTCACGGCGGATCTGACGGGCAGGATCAAGGCCGGTGACGTGGTCAACGCGGTGGCCCAACAGGTCGGCGGCAAGGGCGGCGGTCGCCCGGACATGGCGCAGGCCGGCGGCAGCGAGCCGGAGAATCTCGCCGCCGCGCTGGCCTCGGTGGCCGCCTGGGTGGAACAGCGGCTCTAGATGCGCAGCAGGCGTTCGGCGTTGCCGTGGGCGATTTTGCCGCGCACCGTTTCGCTGACGTTCAGCTTGCCGAGGAAGTCGACCGCCACCTTGTTCGGTTCGAACGGCCAGTCCACCGCGAAGACGATGTTGTCCTCGCCGATCGCGGCCAGGGTGCAGTCAAACGCCGGGGTGTACCAGTTGCCGCTGGTGGTGACGATCAGGTTGTCGCGGAAATATTCGAGCGGGCTCTTCTTCAAGCCGCGCATCTTAGCCACCTGGTAGGTGTGGTCGTGCAGCCGGTGCATCGCAAATGGCAGGCCTTCGCCGAGATGGCCGAGGATGATCTTCAGCTTCGGGTACTCGTCGAACAGGCCCGAGAACACCAGGCGCAGGAAATGGCAGCTGGCATCGACCATGAAGCCCCAGCCGGCGCGGGCAAGCTCCTCGTAGCCGGCGAAATAGCTGTCGAGCAGCGCCTGGTGCGGCAGTGCCGGGTGCAGGTAGACGGGCAGGTCGTATGCCGCCGCGCGTTCGAAGATCGGCCAGAATTTCTTGTCGTCGAGAAATTCGCCGTGGGTGTGGCTGTGGATCATCGTGCCCTTGAAGCCGAGTTCCGTCACCGCGCGATCGAACTCGCGCACCGCGGCCGCAGGGTTCGCCGTCGGCAGCGCGGCGAAGGCGGCGAAGCGGGTCGGGTGTTCTTGTATCGCCGCGTACATGCGGTCGTTGGCATCCTGCGCCATCGGGATCGCGACGTCGGCGGCAAAGGCTTGCGCGCCCGGCGAACCGAGCGACAGCACCTGCACGTCGATGCCGGCGGCGTCCATGTAGGCCAGGCGCTTGGCGTCGATATCGACATACTGCTCATAGATGTCGTGGCCGATCTGCTGGCCGCGGCTCTGGATGTAGGCGTTGCGGAAGTCGTTGGCGGACACCTTGTCCTGGTACATGGGCGTAATGAAATGTTCTTCGAGCGCGATCGTCTTCATGGGATCCTCTGGTTGTTGCGGGTAAAGTGTGCGGGACGATACTAGATTGTTTGCTTACCGCCAAGTGATTCACGATCTTGCACCTGCTTCGCGGCACAAGTGCCCTGGGTTGTCTTCCAGACAACTACGGGCACTAGCACCTGCTTTGCGGCACAAGTGCCCTGGGTTGTCTTCCAGACAACTACGGGCACTAGCACCTGCTTCGCGGCACAAGTGCCCTGGGTTGTCTTCCAGACAACTACGGGCACTAGCACCTGCTTCGCGGCACAAGTGCCCTGGGTTGTCTTCCAGACAACTACGGGCACTAGCAATATTGATCAATTTTGTGCATGGGTTCTGACTGCTATGAATAAGAAAAAAATCCTCTTCGGCGTCTCCGCCGCCGCCTTTCTCGGCCCCTTTACCCAGACCGTCTATACGCCCAGCCTGCCCGAACTGGGCAGCGTCTTCCAGGTCAATACCGTGATGGTCAATCTGACCATTTCGCTGTTCACCGCGATCCTCGCCGCGTCGAGCTTCGTCGTCGGACCGATGGCCGATCGCTGGGGGCGGCGCAGGACGCTGCTGCCGGGACTGCTGGTGTTCGCCGCGGGTTCCCTGATCTGTCTGTTCTCGGCTTCCTACTGGCTGTTCCTGGGCGGTCGTGCGGTTCAGGCCATCGGCATCAGCACGGCACTGCTGATGGCGCCGACGGTGATCGGCGACATCTATGCCCCGCAGGAGCGAGCGCGGGCCATGGGCTGGTATCAGACCGTGACTTTCCTCGGGCCGGTGGCGGGACCGGTGCTGGGCGGCTTGATCGCCGCCTACCTGCACTGGCAGTGGGCTTTCGCCCTGCTCGCGCTGGGCGGGCTCGCGGCATGGGCATACAACCGCAGGGAATTGCCGGAAACGCTGCCTGCCGATCTGGTCAGCAGGCGGATCGGTCTGGCCGGCTTTCGCGCCGTCATGACCAACCGCTCGGCGCTGGCGATCATCATCCTGGGCTTCAGCCAGTACTACGGCTATTACGTCTTCCTGGTGTTCCTGCCGACCCTGCTGATGTCGCTGTTCGCGCTGCCGACGTCGTCCGAAGGTTTCTTCTTTCTGCCATTGACGGCGGGCATCCTGCTCGGCATCAGCATCGGCGGTCGCTGGCAAAGACGCTGGACGCGCACCCGGATCGTCGGCGTCAGTTCCTTCGGCATCGCACTCAATGTCCTGCTGCTCTGGTCCCTGCTCACGGCCAGCCTGCTCGATATGCCGCTGCTGGTCCTGATCCTGCTCGTCTATGGCGTACTGCTGGGCTGCAGCCTGCCGGTGCAGTCCACCATCCTGGTGAATCTATTCACACAGGAGAAGGCGACGGCGGTGGGGGTCTACAATTTGTTTCGCTACAGCGGTTCCGCTGTCGGGCCGCTGGCCGGCGGATTCATCGTCATGGCCTGGGGAGTCGATGCGGTATTTCTGAGCCTGGCGCTGGTGCTGCTGATATCCGCCTGGATCGTGCACCGCCAGTTGTCCGATCCCTTCGAGGCGGATCGGCATCCCTGACGGTGATCCAACTAGCGCTCGGCTTTCCAGGGAATGATCCAGCGTTCCAGTTCGTTGATCGCCAGGCTGAAGACGTAACCGATCACGGCTATCGTCAGCAGTCCGACATACATGGTTTCCACCGAGAGGATTTCCCAGGCGTTCCAGATCATGTAGCCAAGTCCGCTCTTCGCTCCGATCATCTCGGCGATGGCGATCAGGATGAGGCCCATGCCGACGCCCAGTTTGACGCCGGACATGATGAACGGCAGCGCGCCAGGCAGGGCGACGGTGCGGAACATCTGCCAGCGGCTGGCGCGGAAATTCTTTGCCACGTCGAGATAGATCTTGTTGATCTCGAGCACGCCGGTCACCGCATTGATGCAGATCGGGTAGAACATGCCGATGGCCACCATGGCGATCTTCGACGCCTCGCCGAGGCCGAAAATGAGCAGGATCAGAGGCAGGATGGCGCTCTTGGGGATAGGATAGGTGGCCGCGATCAGGGGGTCGATGGCGGCGCGCAGGGGCCGTGACAAGCCCATGGCGATGCCCATGAACAAGGCCGGCACGCCGCCGACGAGAAAGCCCCAGAAGAGCCGCTGCAGGCTGGCCCAGGTATGGGTCCACAACTCGCCGGAGCCGGCCAGATGGAGCAGCGTCGTGAGGATGGTGGTCGGCGCCGGGAAGAAGCGCACGTCGAATACCCCGGCGCGCGCGCAGGCCTCCCACAGGGCCAGCAGGAGCATGGGCGACACGACGCTGATCAGCCGGTCGCGCCGCGCCGGACTCAGTCTGAAACCCTCGCCCCGGTCGAGTCCCCAGGAGGCCGCGACCTTGGCCCGCGTACGCCAGTCTTGACGGGTATTCATGTTGCCTCCGAAGGGCCGCCCCGAGGAGGCAGCGAGCCATCATTTGGAAGCCGCGCCAGCGGCTGAACAGTCGTCACCCCATTCCATGGGAAGGGGGATGGGAGGTAGGTAGTCATGTCGCCACCCCCACCTTCTCCGCCTCGCTGCGCGCCAGTTGCACTTCTTCGCGCAGTTGTTCCCAGATGCGGTACACCAGGGCGCCATACTCCGGTTGCGCGCGCAATTCGAGCACGCTGCGCGGACGTTCGAAGGGCACGTCGATGATCGCCTTGGAGCGTCCCGGATGGGCGGTCATGACCATGATCCTGTCGCCCAGCGTCACCGCTTCGTCCACGCTATGGGTGATGAACAGGACGGTCTTCTTGTGCTCCTCCCAGATGCGCAGCAACTCTTCCTGGAGCAGCGTCTTGTTCTGTTCATCGAGCGCCGAGAAGGGCTCGTCCATCAGCAGCACTTCGGGATCGTTGGCGAAGGCGCGGGCGATCGAGACGCGCTGTTTCATGCCGCCCGAGAGCTGGTGCGGATAGGCATGGGCAAATTTGGTCAGGCCGGTGCGATCGAGGTAGTGATCGACGACTTCCTTGATCTTCGCTTTGGGCCGCCCACGCAAGGTCAGGCCGTAGGCGGCGTTGTCCCATACGCTCATCCAGGGAAAGATCGATTCGCCCTGAAATACCATGGCATTCTCCGGCCGGCCGGGGGCGCTGTCGGTGATCGCTATGCTGCCGGAAGTCGGCGCGTCCAGGCCCGCGACCATGCGCAGCAAGGAGGTTTTGCCGCAGCCGCTGGGGCCGACGATCATGAAAAAGCTGCCGGGCGCGATGTCGATGCTGACGTCGTCGACGGCGATGACAGTGCGCCCGCCGCTGCGAAACTCCTTGCGCAGATTGCGGATACGAATCTTGAACTTGTCAGTCATGGTTCGGGCTCACTCGGCGCGTTTCACGTATGGGCCCAGATCCTTCACCGCGGCTTCGGCGAAGGAAGTGTCGAGCACCTGTTCGACGCTGACCTTGCCGCTGATCAGTCCCTGGGCCTTGAAGAAGGCGAGATCCTTGTTCAGGCTGGCGACATAGACGCCACCGTTGGGGTTGATCCCGGCCGGAGTGCTGTCTTTGTGCACCTGGGCTTCCTTGATCGCGGTGTATTCGCTGAGGATGGCGATCACCTCGGCGGCATTGGCACCGGCCAGCTTGCCGTCCTTGAGCGCGTCGTTGTACTCGCGCGCGCCTCGGACATAGGCGCGCATGAAGCGGCGGCCGACATCGGCCCGCTTCTTCGCGAATTCGCCGCTGTAGAGCAGGACCGCCAGCTGGTGGTTCGGATAGATGCTGTCGTCGCCGGCAAAGCGCACGGCAACGCCGCGTTTGATTGCGGCGCTGGCCGAGGGCTCGGTGGTGATGCTGGCGTCGACGGCGCCGTTGGTCAGCGCCAGCACATGCTGGGGGAAGGCCATGTAGATCACATTGACGTCGCCGAGCTTGAGGCCGCCCTTGGCCAGCGCGTCGCTCAAGGTGGACATCGAGGCGCTGCCGTTGTTGAAACCGGCGATCTTGAGTCCCTTGAAGTCGGCGAACGTCTTCACCTTGCCGCTGGTGATCAGATCCTTGCGCACCAGGATCGGCTGAAAGCCGAAACCGGGCGGCGTCGAACCTTTGTCGGCGACGATCTTCAGGTCGATGCCGCGGGCCGCGGCGTTGTACAGGCTGGCCGAAGTGGAAATGCCGGCGACGTCAATCTGGCCCGTGGCGAGCGATGCGATCATGTCCTTCAGGACGACGAACTGCACCTTGATCCCTTCGCGTTCGAAATAGCCTTTCTTGTCGGCGATATACAGAGCCGCATCGCTGACCGCCTGGATGATGCCGACGTTAACCGTCGCCGGTTCCGCCCTGGCCAACGGCGCCCCGGCCAGGAGCAGCGCCAGTGCCCCGAACAGGCCGGTGCGGATAAGTGCTGATGCCATTATTTCCTCTCCTCGATCGATCGGGTGCTTGCGTCGCCCGGATCAGCCGCGTTCATTTGCCGATCAGTTTGGACCCGAAGAATCGCGGCGACAACGAGCGCACCAGGTCCAGCGAATCCGCCGCGGCAAAGTCCTCCAGGCGGAGTTGCGGATTGCGTGGCCGGATCCGCTCGAAAGCGGCGCGGGCCTTGACGTCGCCTGGCGGCGGGATGGTCGCGTCGATCAGCATCTTCGAGCCGAAGCGCTGCCACAGGCCGGTCCCTGGCGCGCCGAGTTCCTCCAGGCTGGCGTCCATGGCGTGATTGTGCGTGCCGGGTATGATCACCACGTCCTTGGCCGGATCGACCCGGGTGTTCATCGCCCAGAGCAGTTCCAGGGGATTGAAGATGTCCACATCGGCATCCACCGCGATGGCGATCTTGATATGCTGGTATTCCGAAGAGAGCGCCGCGAGCAGCAGATTCTTGCCTTCGCCATAGGCGCGCGAAGTCATCTGCACCACCAGGCCGAAAATGCCCGGCAGGACCATCACGTTGTGCAGGTTGGGTCCGCCGCCGACGTCCTTGAGGCGGCGGAAGATGGCCGCGCTCATCGGGATCTTGTGGAACACGCAGCCTTCCATTTCCGAGCCATTCTGCAGGTTCTTGAAGATCGCGTCGCGGCGGCGGGTCATGTACTGGTATTCGACGATCGGGTTCTTGCCGGTGCCGGTGACGTAGTAGTCCTGGAATTCTGAAAACGGCCCCTCGTCCTCGCGGTAGTGCGGCGGGATATGACCTTCGAGCACGATCTCGGCATCGGCGGGCACTTCGAGGTCCACCGTCTTGCACTTGACCAGGCGCACCGCCTCGCCGAGATAGCCGCCGGCGATATCGAACTCGTCGAGGCCGTAGGCGGCGGTGGTGGCGGCGGCGGCGTAGTAGAGCGGATGGTGGCCGATGAAAATCGCCACCGGCATCGGCTCGTTGCGCGCCTGGTACTTCTCGTAGTTTTTCCAGGTGTGGCGCGGATAGAGCAGGATGCCCGACTTGTTCGGGCCCTTGATCTGCAGGCGGTGAAAGCTGACATTGCGCTGCCCGGTATCGGGATCCTTGGTCACCACCAGCCCGCAGCCGAGCACCGGCCCGCCGTCCTTCTCACCGGCAATGTGCACCGGCAGCTGGGTCAGGTCGAACTCGCCCTTGGCGAATTCCAGTTCCTGCACCGGCGCGCTGTCGACCATCACCGGCTTGATCAGTTTGCCCAGCAGATTGGCCACCTTCGGCACCACTGTCTCTTCGGTCGCGCCGAAGGCCAGGGCGGCGTGCCGCACGTTGGCCGGGGCTTGCCCGAGGGAGCGCCAGCCGTGCGGCAGGTTCTCGAAAAACAGGGCTTTCTCGCGCGACTGGTAGAGCAGCGATCCCATCTCGGTCAGCGGGTCGACGGGCTTGTCGATGCGGATCAGTTCACCCGCAGCCTCCAACTGGGCGATCCAACTGCGCATGTCCTGCGGGCGTGACGAAGCGGTCATTCCTTGTCTCCTCTGAAAATATATTGTGGCGATGCCGAATTATCCGCAGCGCCATCGCCTATCAAAATGAATGTTGGTTCATTTGGCATCAAAGCGGCTGCGCTGTCAACATGCGGCGCAGCAATACACTTTTCCAGCTGACGCCTGATGGGCTGGAAGCCGCGCGGATTATGCCATTCTGGAGGATTGTGAAAAATGCGAAGAGTTGACAGCGGCAACGCCGCCGCTTTAGTATTTCCTGCACCGGAACTTGTTTTCACATATGTGAAATAATTTGCGGCTAATTTTGAGGCTAATATTGTGGCCAACGTTGTGACCGTCATGTCTCGCCGACCATGAGTGTCAAGACCGCCGAGCGGCTGCTCGATCTGATCGAACTGTTCGCCCTGGAGCGTCGGCCGCTCAGCCTCGGCAACATTGCAGGGCATCTGGGCATGCCCAATTCCTCGACCCATGCCCTGGTCAATACGCTGCTGGGACGCGGCTATCTGTATCAGACCAGCAAGCGTCTGGGTTACTTTCCGACGCGCAAGCTGAAGCAAATGTCCGACGCCATTGCCAATGCCGCCCCGCTGCTCGACGCCTTCGCACCGCGCCTGGCGGAGTTGCGCGATGCCAGCGGCGAGACGGTGCTGTTGACCAAGCGCCAGGGCGACAGCGTGATCAACCTCGACGTCTATGAATCGAGGCAGAGCGTGCGCTTTTCACCGCGCGTCGGGGAACGCAAGCCGCTGCACTCGACCGCCTCGGGCAAGGCCATCCTCGGAACCATGCCGGCGGAGGAACTGGCCCGGACTCTCGGGCGGCTGAAATTCGATAGGCACACCGAATACACGATCACCGAGCGCGCCAAGTTGGCCACCGAGGTCGCCCGGGGAAAGAAGCGCGGCTGGTACCGTATCGTCGGCGAGAACATCGTGGACCTGATGTCGGTCGCGGCGCCGCTCTCCATCGCCGGGGAAACCTACGCCATCACCATCGGCGGGCCGATCCAGCGGGTCAAGCCGAGGATGGCGGCACACGCCGAGCGACTGCTCAAGACCTGCGCCGCCATTCAGCAGGAGACGGGTGAATGACGATCCGCTTCAAGGCTCTCGTGAAACGGAACGCCGGAGTGCCTCAGTAGCTGACGGCAATGCCGGGCCAGGCTGCTTCCAGGGCGTGCTTGAATTCGTCCTGGATGCGGGCCAGCGCCGTTGCCGTATCGGCCTCGAAGCGCAGCACCAGCACCGGCGTGGTGTTGGAGGCGCGGACCAGGCCGAAGCCGTCTTCGAACTCGGCGCGGACGCCGTCTATGGTGATGAGTTCGGTGGCTCCTGGGAAGAGTTCGGCGGCGCGCCCGCGCAATTTTTCGATCACCGCGTGGGGCTCGCCTTCGCGCATCTTCAGGTTCAGTTCGGGGGTCGACAGAGAATTGGGCAGGTGCTTCAGCGGCCAGTTGGCGTCAGACCAGCGCGAAACGATCTCGAGCAGGCGGGCGGCGGCGTAGAGGCCGTCGTCGAAGCCGTACCAGCGTTCCTTGAAGAACATGTGGCCGCTCATCTCGCCGGCCAGCGGCGCGCCGCTTTCCCTGAGCTTGGCCTTGATCAACGCATGGCCGGTCTGCCACATCAGCGGAGTGCCGCCCTGGCGGCGGATGGAACTGGCCAGGTTGCGCGTGCACTTGACGTCGTAGATGATCTCCGCGCCGGGGTTCCGGGTCAGCACGTCGGCGGCGAAGAGCATCAGCTGGCGGTCGGGATAGATGATCTCGCCATCCTTCGTGACCACGCCCAGGCGGTCGCCGTCGCCGTCGAAGGCCAGGCCCAGTTCGGCATCCGTCGTCTTGAGCACCTTGATCAGATCCTGCAGGTTTTCAGGCTTGGATGGATCGGGATGGTGATTGGGGAAATTGCCGTCGATCTCGCAAAACAGCGGCAGCACTTCGCAGCCCATCCGCCGGAACAGTTCCGGCGCCAGTTCTCCCGCCACGCCGTTGCCGCAGTCGATGACGATCTTCATCGGCCGCGACAGCTTCACGTCCGAGACGATGCGGCGCAGATAGGCCTCGCGCACGTCCGCGTGCCTGACCACGCCTTGGCCGTGGCTCAGGTCGCCGCTGGCGATCCTCTGGCGCAGGGCCAGGATCTGCTCGCCGTGCAGCGTCTCGCCGCCCAGCACCAGCTTGAGGCCGTTGTAGTCCGGCGGATTGTGGCTGCCGGTGACCGACACCGCGGAGTGGCAGCCGAGCTCATAGGCGGCGAAGTAAGCCAGAGGCGTGGGCACCCGGCCGATGTCATAGACGTCTATCCCGGCGGCATTCAGCCCTTCGGCCAATGCCGAGGATAGTTCCGGACCCGACAGGCGGCCGTCGCGGCCCACGGCCACTGCGCTCTGGCCGCGGCGGATGGCCTCGGAGCCGAGCGCCTGGCCGATGGCGCGAACCGCCTCGGCGGTCAGCGTCTTGCCGACGACGCCGCGGATGTCATAGGCCTTGAAGATTTCGGGGGCGGGCAGGTTCATGGTGGCGGTTCTCCTGGAAGATAGTCGGGTCAATGCAGTGTTTGGGCGGCATCGGCCGACATCTCGGGCGGTGCTGCTGAGGCGTGGTGCGCGAGCAGGCGCCAGCCGAGGGCGCCGCGCAAATATACGTTGGTGACGACGACCGGCGCCGTCTGGCCGTCGCCGCCCGACAGGCCGAGGTGCTCATGCAGGCTATGCACCGAGAGCAGCATGCCGGTGAGGTAGGCCTGATGCGACAGGGTGATCGAGAGCCGCCGGCCGCTGCCGAATACTCGCCGCCATGCTTCGCGCACGGCGGCATAGCCGAGCAGGCGCGGGCCGCCGGGCAGGACACAGATGATTTCCTCGTCCTCGGCCCAGACCGACATCAGCGCCTCCAGGTCGGACCGGGCCAGCGCGTCGTAGAACGCCGTTTCGGCGTCCTGGGGGGTGGCATAGAGCGGTTTATGCACGGGCATGGTCGGCGAGGTTTTGCAGCACGAATTCCGGCGTCAACCGGGTCAGGCAATCGAAGTGGCCGAGCGGGCAGACGCGCGCGAAGCAGGGGCTGCACGGGACGGCTAGGGACAGGATTTTCGCATCGGGCGACAAGGGCGGCGTATAGGCCGGACTCGACGAGCCGTAGAGCGCGACGAGCGGCCGATCCAGGGCAGCGGCGATATGCATCAAACCGGAATCGTTGGCGACGACGAGGCGGGCCGTGGCGATCAGGTCGATCGCCTGCTCCAGGCTGCTGCGCCCGCAGAGATTCTGCGCCGCGCCATTGCTCGCCTGTGCGATCTCGGCGCCCAGGGTCAGGTCCTTGTCCGAGCCGACCAGCCAGACCGGCGTTGCCGGTGCCGAAAGAACCTCCGCCAGTGCCGCGAAATGGCGCGCCGGCCAGCGCTTGGCGGGGCCGTACTCGGCACCCGGACAGAAGATGATCGGGCTTGCCTCGGCAGCCAGCCCGAGCGCCTGGCGCGCCGCGTGCTGCTGCTCCGGTGTCGAGGAAAGATGCGGCCGGGGCAGTGGCCGGGCCGGCAGATCTCCGGGCAGTTCGGCGAGTTTGGCGTAACGCTGGACGAGTTGCGGCAGCGCGCGCGGGTCGAGCTGGTGTACCCGGTTCAGCAGGCCCCGGCGCGCTTCGCCGAGGAAGCCGGTGCGCGCAGGAATTCCGGCGAAGAAAGGGACGAGTGCCGACTTCCAGGAATTGGGCAGGACGATGGCCTCGTCGTAAGCCTCGTCATGAAGCGCGCGGCCTAAGCGCCAGCGGGCCCGGAGATTGAACTCGCCGTGGCCGAAAGGGTTATCCAGGACGCGCCGCACTTCTTTCATGCGGCCGTATATCGGCCGGGTCCAGGGCGGCGCCAGGACGTCGATCAGGAGCCCGGGGTGCTTCTCGCCCAGGCGCATCAACAGCGGCTGGGCGAGTATCGAATCGCCGATCCAGGAAGGCGCGACGACGAGGATCTTCATGAGGCGCGGCGAGAAACTCCTAGCGTCTCAATGGTGCCCTTTGGGTTTTTCACCGCTGTAGCGATACTTGGTGCCGCAGTAAGGGCAGAGCGCCTCGCCGTTCTTCAGCACGTCGAGGAAGACGCGCGGGTGGCGTGCCCAGAGCGGCGAACTCGGGCGCGGACAGGAGAGCGGCAGGTCGGCAAGGGCGACGGTAACTTCGCGGGCTGTGTCATGTACTTCAGTCATGTTCCACCTCAGGCAACGGGCGTGAGCCAGTCGGCGTGCGCCGGCACGCGGCCGCCCACCACATCGAAAAACAGGGCTTGCAATCGGCTCGTGACCGGACCGCGGCTGCCCGCGCCGATCATGCGGTTATCGAGTTCGCGGATCGGCGTTACTTCGGCGGCGGTGCCGGTGAAGAACGCCTCGTCGGCGATGTAGATATCGTCGCGCGTCAGGCGCTTCGAGACCACCGTCAAGCCCAGATCGCGGGCCAGGGCCAGGATCGTGGCGCGGGTGATGCCGGCCAGGGCGGAGGCGATTTCCGGCTCGTAGATGACGCCGTCCTTGACGATGAACAGGTTCTCCCCGGCGCCTTCGGCGACGAAGCCATCGACGTCGAGCAGCAGCGCTTCATCGTAGCCGCTTTCGGTCGCCTCCATATTGGCCAGGATGGAGTTGGCATAGGTGCCGGAAAACTTGGCGCGGGCCATGTTCACGTTGACGTGGTGGCGGGAGTAACTGGAGGTCTTGACGCGTATTCCCTTTTCCAGGCCTTCCTCGCCGAGGTAGGCGCCCCAGGGCCATGCGGCGATCGAGACATGCACCTTCGCGCCGCGCGGGCTGACGCCCATTTTCTCCGAGCCGTAGAAGGCGATCGGCCTGATATAGCAGGAGTCGAGCTGGTTGGCGCGCACCACTTCCCTTTGCGCCGCCATCAGCGTCGCCTTGTCGTAAGGGATTTCCATGCGGTAGATATGCGCCGAATTGAACAGGCGGTTGGTGTGTTCCTGCAGCCGGAAGATAGCGGTGCCGCCAGCCGTGTGGTAGGCGCGAACGCCCTCGAAAACGGCCAGGCCGTAGTGCAGCGAATGGGTCAGTACGTGCGTCGTGGCATCGCGCCAGGGCACCAGTTTGCCGTCGTGCCAGATGAAGCCGTCGCGGTCGGCCATGGACATGGTTCGAGTCTCCTGCTGCAGTCGCAAAGCCATAATTCTAGCCGATTTGCCGGCAGCGCCGAAGCCCGAACGACAGGCAGGGTAAAATAGCCCGTATGGATAGCCCCTGGAAACCCCATGTTACCGTCGCTTCGATAATAATGCGCGACGGCCGGTTCCTGCTGGTGGAGGAGGAGACCGATGACGGCCTCAAGCTCAACCAGCCAGCCGGTCATCTCGATGAAGGCGAGTCCCTGATCGACGCCTGCAGCCGCGAGACGCTGGAGGAGAGCGCCTGGCATTTCACGCCGACGGCGCTCACCGGCATCTATCAATGGCGGCGTCCGGTTGGGGATATCACATATTTGAGGTTTGCCTTTTGCGGCGATCTCGGCGCGCACGAAGCGGAACGCATCCTCGACGCCGGCATCCTCCGGGCGATCTGGCTGACCCCGGCAGAGATAGAGGCTGCGCGGCCCCGCCACCGCAGTCCGCTGGTCATGCAATGCGTTGCCGACTTTCTTGCCGGCCGGCGTTTTCCGCTCGATCTGCTGCGCCATTATGGCGGTGCGGCCGAGCAACTGCCTCTTGGAGGAGTCGTCAATGTCTAAAACCGTGGTCGTCGGCATGTCCGGCGGCGTTGATTCCTCCGTGTCCGCCCTGCTCCTCAAACAGCAGGGCTGGAAGGTCATCGGCCTGTTCATGAAGAACTGGGAAGATGACGACGATGGCGAGTATTGTTCGACGCGGCAGGATCTGGTCGACGTCGCCGCAGTATGCGACGTCATCGGCATCGACCTTGAAGTGGTGAATTTTTCCGCCGAATACAAGGATCGCGTGTTCTCCGAATTCCTGCGCGAATATCAGGCCGGCCGGACGCCCAACCCGGACGTGCTGTGCAATGCCGAAATCAAGTTCAAGGCCTTCCTCGACCACGCCCTGGCGCTCGGCGCCGAGAAGATCGCGACCGGTCACTATGCCCAGGTGCGCGAGTTCCAGAGCGACTATCAACTGCTCAAGGGCGAGGACGGCAACAAGGATCAGAGCTATTTTCTTTATCGCCTGAACCAGGCGCAGCTGGCCCGGACCCTGTTTCCCGTCGGCCATCTCTATAAGCGCGAGGTGCGGCGGATCGCGCAGGACGCGGGCCTGGCCAACTTCGCCAAGAAGGATTCCACGGGCATCTGTTTTATCGGCGAGCGGCCTTTCCGCGAATTCCTCTCGCGTTACCTGCCTTCAATGCCGGGCGAGATCCGCACGCTCGAGGGCGAGCGCGTCCTGGGCCGCCATGAGGGACTGATGTACCACACCCTGGGTCAGAGAAAAGGTCTGAAGATCGGCGGTGTCAAGGGAAATTCGGACGAGGCGGGCGACCACGAAGCCTGGTACGTCGCCGCCAAGGACATGGCAAAAAATGTGCTCTACGTGGTTCAGGGGCACGATCATCCGGCGCTGCTGCAGGAACGCCTGACGGCCTGCGACCTGTCCTGGATCAATGGCCGGCCGCCGCATAGCCACTGGGTTTATGCCGCCAAGACGCGTTACCGGCAGGCCGACGCGCCGTGCGAAGTGGAGTCCGTCGATGAGACGCGCTGCGAGATTGTTTTCGCCCAGGCGCAATGGGCGGTGACGCCCGGGCAGTCGGCGGTGCTCTATGAAAGCCGCGTCTGCCTGGGCGGCGGCATCATCGACTAAAGGCTAGTCCTGCGGCACGGTCTCGGCGAAGGACGGTCTTTGCATCAGCTTTTCCTGGAGGGCGGCAAGATTGGCATGTTCGCTGCGCCAGTCCAGGTCAGGGAAACGAAAATCGAGATAGCCCAGGGCGCAGCCGACGGCGATATCGGCCAGCGAGAAGCTGCCGCCCTGGCACCAGTGCTGTTCGCCCAGATCGCCGGACATGACTTTCAGCGCGGCGCCGATCTTGCCGCGTTGACGACTGATCCAGGCTGGGCTCTTCTCGCCTGACTGCCGGCGCGATTCGACCACGGCCGCAACCGCGGCATCGAGGATGCCGTCGCCGAGCGCCTCCCAGCGTTTGACCGTGATGCGTTCCCTGCCTGAGGCGGGGATCAAGCGGTTGTTTGGCGTGACGGTGTCCAGGTACTCGGCGATGACGCGTGAATCGTAGAGGGCCATGTCGTCATCGAGCAGCAGGACCGGCACCTTGCCCAGCGGATTGTGCTGCGAGACGATGTTGTCATGGGACCAGGGCGAGTCGAGCACCAGTTCGAACTCGATCTTTTTTTCGGCCAACACGATACGTGTCTTGCGCACATAGGGACTGGATAGGGAACCGATCAGCTTCATCTGTAAATTTCGCGCAAAAAATCAGACTGGGATTGTATCATCGGCCGGGCCGCTTACGAACGGCTTACGAGAGAGCTGGTTGCGCCGCGTGATAAAATCCGCCGGCCTACTCCTGCGCAAGCTCCGCAAATTTCTCATGGATATCTCCACGCTGACCTCACTATCGCCGCTCGACGGCCGTTATGCCGACAGGCTGGCGCCGCTGCGCGCCTACTTCTCGGAATTTGGCTTGATCAGGAATCGGGTGCGCGTGGAAATAGCCTGGTTGCAGGCCCTCTCCGCCGCGCCTGCCCTGACGGAGATCAGGCCGTTCTCGGCGGAGACGGTGGCTGAACTGGACTTGATCGTGTCCGGTTTCAGCGTCGCCGACGCCGCCGCGATCAAGGCCATCGAGGCGCGTACCAACCACGACGTCAAGGCGATGGAGTACTGGCTCAAGGAACGGCTTTGCGCCAATGCCGAGGTGATGGCCGCGACCGAGTTCATCCACTTCGGTTGCACCTCCGAGGACATCAATAACCTGGCCCATGCGCTGATGCTCCAGGAGGCACGGGCCGTCGTGCTGCTCCCGGATCAGGAGCGGTTGGTGCTGCGCTTTCGCGCCCTGGCGCATGCCCTGGCCGAACTGCCGATGCTCGCCCGGACCCACGGCCAGCCGGCGACGCCGACCACGCTGGGCAAGGAGATGGCCAATATCTGCGCACGTCTCGCGCGTGCCCGGGCGGGAATTGCGGCGGTCTCCCTGACGGCCAAGTGGAACGGCGCCGTCGGCAACTACAACGCGCATCTCTCGGCCTATCCCGACTTCGACTGGGAGGCCTTCAACCGTAATTTCATCGTCTCCTTCGGCCTCGAGTTCAATCCCTACACCACGCAGATCGAGCCCCATGACGCGATGGCCGAATTGTTCGACGCCATCGCCCGGTTCAATACCATCCTGGTCGATGCCGACCGCGACCTCTGGCAATACATTTCCCTGGGCTATTTCAAGCAGAAGACCCGGGCCGGCGAGATCGGTTCCTCGACCATGCCGCACAAGGTCAACCCGATCGACTTCGAGAACTCCGAAGGCAACCTCGGCCTGGCCAATGCCTTGCTGCGCCACCTGGCGGAAAAATTGCCGATCTCGCGCATGCAGCGCGATCTGACCGATTCCACGGTGTTGCGCAACATGGGTGTGGCGATCGGCTATGCCGTCCTTGCCTACGATTCCTGCATGCGCGGGCTGGGCAAACTGGAGGCCGAGCGGGAACGCCTGCTGGCCGATCTGGATGCCTGCTGGGAAGTGCTGGCCGAGCCGGTGCAGACGGTGATGCGCCGTTACGGCGTGGCCAATCCCTACGAACAATTGAAGGAACTGACGCGCGGCAAGGGCATTACCCGAGAGGGCCTGCAGGCCTTCATCCGCGGCTTGGGGATTCCCGAAGCCGAAAAGGCGCGTCTGCTGGAAATGACCCCGGCGACTTATCTCGGCCTCGCCGTCGAACTGGCCAGAAAAATATAGGCTCATTTAGCGAATAACGTGGCTGGCTCATCTAGCGAGCCTGTGGAAGTGGATACTGGCTACATAGCGCACGGGCGCTGGAGCCAGGAGATGCAAAATGAGGACGAGAGAATTGGCAAGGCTCATCGGGACATTG
>CAILCO010000038.1 GCA_903832735.1 uncultured Sterolibacterium sp. | reverse complement strand
CCACGAAATACCTCGCAAATTATCTCGGTTGGTTCAGGGCGCTCGACCGGTCGCCGCGATTCAGCCCGGATCCCGTGCAGTTGCTCGCTCTCGCCGTCAGGGTATGAGTTCAACAACATCATTCGCTAAATGAGCCTTCTTTTATGAATATACAAGATGGTCAAAATCGCCGAAGAAAAATTCAGGCTGCCGATGCAACTTCAGGATGGAGCTCTGCATAGGCATCAGCTAGCGCGGGGTCGCGCCGTTTTACCTCGGCATGACTCACGCGACCGGTCCGGGTCATGTAGCTGTATGCCAGCTCGATAGGACTGAGTGTTTTAACCAGGTTGTCCATATTTTCGTACCAGCGCAGACTCACGTTGGCTGCCTCCCATATTTTTCTCATGGGCGGCAAGCGCACCTGCTGGAAAAGCGCCAGGGCAGCTTCGACGTTACTGCCATGCTCCTTGAATGCCTTGAACAAGGCTACCGAGTCCTCCATCGCCAAACGGGTCCCTGACCCTATGGAGAAATGCGCGGTACGTAAAGCATCGCCCAGCAGCACCACATTGGCAAAGCTCCAGTTCTGATTCCAAATAGCCGGGAAATTCCGCCAATATGAGTTATTGGAAATTATCGGATGGCCATCCAGGTCCTTGGCAAAAACGTTCTCGCAGTGGGCAATCGTGTCTTCAGGACTCATGAACTCGAACCCGGCCTTCTTCCAGGTAGCCTCTTCCACCTCCACCAAGAAGGTGCTCATCGTGGGGCTATACCGGTAGTGATGGGCGCAAAATACGCCCACATCGGTTTCGCGGAAGGTCAAGCTAAGGCTGTCGAACACCTTGCTGGTGCCGTACCACATGAATTTGTTCGGCCGCCAATCGCAACTGGTGCCGAACTTGGCCTCGTTCTCAGTGCGAATCCATGAGAACGCACCATTGGCCCCGACGACCAGATCGGCATCTCTGACCTGCTCCAGAGAAAGGATTTCAGTCTGGAACTCGATTTTGACCCCGAGCTTCTCCACATAGGCATACATGAGGCTGAGCATCTGCAAGCGACCAAGGGCGGCAAATCCGTTTCCCGCAACAGGAATCTGCGTGTCGTTATGTGCGATGACGAGATTCGGCCAGGTCTCCATGTGAGGTGTGAGGTATTGGTAAAGCTCCTCATCGTCTGCCCGAAGGAAATCCAATGCTCGGTCGGAGAAGACGACGCCAAAGCCCCAGGTCGCATCGCGCGGATTGCGCTCATAGATGACGATGTCGTGGGTTGGGGCGTCGCGCTTCATCAGCGCGGCAAAATACAGCCCAGCCGGGCCACCGCCAATGATGCGAATCTTCATAAGGTGTTCTCCTGACAGTCCTTCGTGCTACGAAACAACGGCCTGCTCCTTGGCCATCTTTTCCACAATCATCTCACGCAATTGCCGCTTCAAGATCTTGCCAACATTGCTGCTCGGAAATTCTTCGACGATTTCCAGCCGCTCCGGCAACTTGAAGCTGGCGATGTTCTGCAGTTTGAGAAAGCCAATCAACTCCTCGAAGCTGAGTGTCTGTCCGGCTCTTGGAATTACAAAAGCGCAGGCCTTCTCCCCGAACACGGGGTCAGGCATGGCAACCAGCGAAACCTGATGAACCTTGGGGTTCTTGAAAATCAAGTTCTCAATCTCTTCGCAGCTGATTTTTTCACCTCCGCGGTTAATCAGGTCCTTTTTCCGCCCCTCGGTGAAAATGTAACGTCCCCGTTTGCGAACTATGTCGCCCATGCGGTAAAAGCCATCAACCGTGAAGGCCTCGTGGTTCTTCTCATCGGCGTTGTAATACCCCTGAATCGTATATGGCCCGCGCGTCAGGAGTTCGCCGGACTCTCCGTCCGGCACCTCATTGCCGTCATCATCGACCACCTTGATCTCGTCATCGATGCACACTGGCGCGCCGGAACTTTCAAGCAGCAACTCATCGGGATCGTCAAGTCGCGTCATATTGATCAGCCCCTCGGCTGTGCCGTAGATCTCCTGCGGTATGCACGCAAACTGACTGCGTATGCGCTGGCGCAGTTCCGGGACCAGTCTTGCCCCACCGTTCTGGATCACCTTCAGGGACGACAGGTCGCAGGTCGCCGGTACCGGCGAATTGAGCCAGTTGGTAATCAAGGGAACCGCAGCGGGAATGACCGTAACCTTGTGCCGTTCGACCAGGGGAAACACTACTTCAGCATCCATCGAAGGACTAACCAGGACCGTGCCACCATAATAGAAGACGCCGAGCATTCCGGGCGAGGCCAGATTGTAGTTATGGCCCAGCGGCAGCAATGCCATGAGGACCGTGTCGGCATCGAAGCGGGCCCATAGTCCGCACAGCTTGGCATTCAGAATGTAGTCATTGTGGGTGCGCGGAATCAGTTTCGATACCGAGGTTGTGCCGCCAGAAAGCAGCATCGTCGCGACGTCCGCCGGATCTGGATGGATGCTGGCCAAGGCTGCGTCCACCTCAAGCAGCGACACCTCCGTGTCTATCATGGGACGCAGCGGCAGTTGTCCGGGCAAGGGCTCGCCCAACACCAAGACGCTCTTCAGGCCAGGACATTCCTGGCGCAAGGATTCGGCCATGGGCCGGTAGTCGAAGCGATAGGCAACGTCGGGAATCATGTAGGCCACTGCACCGGAAGCCTGCACAAAATGCCGGATCTCGGTGTGGCGATGGCTACGCAGTGCCATCACCGGGATCGCACCGATGCGGGTCAGGGCGAGATAGGCGAAGACGAACTCAACAGAGTTTGGCAATTGCATGACTACCCGGTCATTGTTTCCGATGCCGCTGCGCAGCAGACCATAGGCCACGCGTTCCACACGCTTTCGTAACTCCGCGTAGGAAATCCGTCGTTCGCCCTCGATCAGAGCCACCTTGTCCGGAATGCGCTCGGCGACGGCGTAGACCATCTCGGCAATCGTCTGGTTTTCCCAATATCCTGCTGCCGTGTAGCGCTTGGCAACGTCCGACTTCCAGGGAGTGAATCCAGAAAGCATGCTTGTTTCCTCCTTTATGGCAATTCGATGTGCTTGTATGTGTTGGTACTTTAGGTTGAAACCGGCAAAGCCACCAGAAAGGTCGCCAATGTGCATTATTGGTCTGGTGAATAGTTTCCCCGCCCTGCTTATTGGCATTCTCAATAACGTATATTTGGCAATCATTCTGGCTCGTTTCAAGGATCTAACTTATATTGGCTCCCGAGTTCGATGGCTGCTTGCGCTTGGCTTGGTGCCATTGATTTGCTCATAAAACAAGGCTCATTTAGCGAATGATGTTGTTGAACTCATACCCTGACGGCGAGAGCGAGCAACTGCACGGGATCCGGGCTGAATCGCGGCGACCGGTCGAGCGCCCTGAACCAACCGAGATAATTTGCGAGGTATTTCGTG
>CAILCO010000037.1 GCA_903832735.1 uncultured Sterolibacterium sp. | reverse complement strand
CCACGAAATACCTCGCAAATTATCTCGGTTGGTTCAGGGCGCTCGACCGGTCGCCGCGATTCAGCCCGGATCCCGTGCAGTTGCTCGCTCTCGCCGTCAGGGTATGAGTTCAACAACATCATTCGCTAAATGAGCCTTTCCTTTTGTACTACCGTGGCCCAGCGCGCTTCTTCGTTACGCATGAATGTCGCCAGTTCAGCGGGACTGCTGGCCTCGGGTATCATGCCTTGTGCTTCGAAGGCTTGAGCCAAGCCTTTGTCGCGTAACGCCTCCTGCAAAGCCTGATTGAGATGGGCCACCACCACTGGCGACGTTCCTGCGGGCGCCAAGATGAACAATGTCGGCATGATGCTGAAACCGGGCAGCGTTTCGCTCACTGTTGGGACCGACGGCATCGAAGGCTGGCGCTTATCGGACATGATTGCGATGATACGGATCTTGCCACCCTTGGCCAGTGGCATCACTGAAGGAAAACTGGCGATACCCAGGTCAATGCCGCCTGTCATTAGGTCGTTAACAACCTGCAAGCCGCCGTGATACGGCACATGCAGCATATCCACCTGGGCTGCAGATTTGAATACTTCTCCGCTCAGGTGTTGCAATGTACCTATGCCCGGAGTGCCGTATGAATACTTGCCCGGTGACTTCTTCAGCAGCGCGATTAACTCACCCAGCGTTGTTGCAGGAAATTGCATTGAGGACGCCAATGCCAGTGGCGCCCGCGCAACCATCCCGATGGGTTCAAAATCCTTCTGGATGGAAAATGTCACGTTTTTGTAAAGGTGCGGCGTAATCAGAAATGCGCTTTCCGCCATCAACAGGGTCGAGCCGTCATGGGGAGAGGAAGCCAATGCGTTGGCGGAGATGATGCCCCCGGCGCCAGGGCGGTTCTCTACGATCACCGACTGACCGAGATTTTGCTGAATTCTTTTTGCAACAATGCGTGCAGCTGTATCGACCCCTCCTCCTGGCGCATAGCCGACGATCAGCCTGATCGGTTGTTCGGCATGCGCTTGCGGCATCGGCATCGGCATCGTTAAGGCAGCGATAACTGCCAGTATGAGAGGCGCCTTCGGAATCGATTGGAACATAAATGTCTCCTGCGTTGAAGATGGTGCTGCCGGATGGATCTTTGATGCCGGGTAGTGCTAGTTTCTAGCGGGTGCGTTCGCGCGCCCTCGTGGCGACCATTGGCTGAGCAGAAGGCCGGCAATGGTGATGATTGCTCCGATGATCTGAAGAATCGTGGGGATAAAGCCCGTGATGAGAGCGTCTAGGATGAACGCGGTGATCGGTACCAACAGGATGAACGGCGCAACCACGACGGCGCCACCGCTGGCAATGGCCTTGAACCAAAGCATGAATGGCAGGGCCGTCAACAGCAGCAGCGCAAGCGCGCCGCCCAACGCCCGCACAGCTGCAATCAGAAACGGGTTGTGGGGTAACAGCTTTGTCGAAACGATATAGGTAATACCCCAAAGGGTGGTGGCAACGGCGGCTGATATTTTTGGATTCATGGAATGTTCAGCAATTTTGGTGCAGTATCGTCTCACATTAAGGCAGCAATGCAACCAGGCGCTAAGTTCTTGTTCGCCCCTTGGCTGAGGTGGCAAGCATTCCCGGCGTCGCCGCGCGTTCGCCTAGCAAAGCCGCACGCGTGATCGTGCTACGCAACTGTTCCAACCACCATTGCAGTGCCCGCCCTTGGCCGGACTTGCCACTTCTGCGCCAGGCATAGCTGAATTGGAGCTGTCGTTCCGACCTTTCGGCGTGCTTGACGATCAATCTGCCGGTGTCGATGTAGGGTTGGGCAATGCAAGTCGGCAGGAATCCCGTTCCCAAACCCCTGATCTGTGCGTCCAGTTTGGCCGGCAGCCCGCTCACGGTGAACACGTCCTGCCCGGGTAGCAGGCCGATGGAAATTCCGCCACCGCGCTGAATCGAGTCCGCTATCACCACTGCGCGATGTTCGCGAATGACTTCATCGCTCAGCGGCTCGGGCGCCTGCGCCAAGGGGTGATGAGGCGCCACGGCAAAGACAAAGCGGATGGTGCCCAAGGGTTCCCGGTGCAGTCCCGCCATACTGCCCGCGTCCGTCACAACCCCAAGGGCCAGATCGGCCTGGCCCGAGATCAGCGCCTCCAGTGTGCCGGAAAGGGTTTCGTCGCGCAGCTTGAGCCGCGTCGGCGGATTGAGCGAAAAAAATGCTGCGCAAAGTTCCATCACCGTGGCGTGGTTGATGACGCTGTCCACAGAGACTGTGAACTGCGGTTCCCAACCGGTGGCCACGCGCTTGACGCGGTTGGCGACGGCATCGATGTCGGCCAGCAGGCGACCGCCTTCGCTCAGCAACTCGGCGCCGGCTTCGGTCAGGCGGGCCTGGCGCGAACTGCGGTCGAAGAGCAGGACGTCGAGCGCATCTTCCATCTGCCGCACCCGGTAAGTCAGCGCGCTGGGCACCATGTTGCTAGCGCGGGCCGCCGCCGCGAAGCTGCCGGTTTCGGCAATGGTCTGCAGCATGGCCAGGAATTCCGGCGTCAGGACATCGCGAGGCGTAGGCACAGGAACTCCTTCCGTTCAAACAATTTGAATGATGCCATCAAATCGCCAGGTCTTCAGAGGTCTTTGTGGCGGTCACAATGGCTCTCATCGGCAAGGAGATCCCATCATGCTTACAGTTCGCAAAGCCCAGGATCGCGGTTACGCGGACCACGGCTGGCTCAAGAGCCACCACTCATTTTCATTCGCCGGCTATTACGATCCGGCTCATATGGGCTGGGGCAACTTGCGCGTCATCAACGAAGACCGCATTGCGCCGGGTACGGGCTTTGGTCAGCACGGCCACCGCGACATGGAAATCATCAGCTATGTCTTGTCCGGCGAACTCGCACACCAGGACAGCATGGGCAATAGGCAAACCATTCCGCCGGGCGACGTGCAGCGCATGAGCGCCGGAACGGGCGTGACACACAGCGAGTTCAACCACGCAAAGGACCAGACGACGCACTTCCTGCAGATCTGGATCGAACCGAACGCAATGGGCGTTGTGCCAGGTTATCAACAGATCACCGTAGCGCGCAGCGAGAAACGGGGCGCGCTGCGCTTGGTGGCTTCTCCCGAAGGGGATATGGGCTCGGTCACCGTCCACGCCGATGCCAGGGTCTATGCCGGCCTGTTCGACGCCGGCGAGCAGGCGGAACTGGCGCTAGCGCCCGAGCGCAAAGGCTACGTTCATCTGCTATGCGGCACCCTGGAGGTCAATGGCCTGCCTGTCAGCGCCGGTGACGCCGTATTGCTCGATCACGAAAGCCTGATCACGCTGACCAAGGGCAGAGATGCCGAGGTTCTGCTGTTCGATCTGGCCGCCTGAGTAAGTTCATTCAACCTCTCGATAAAGGAGCCATCATGTTCGACAAACTGCAAAGCCCTCTAACCCTCGTTGGCCGCCTCCTGCTGGCATTGCTGTTCCTGCCCGCCGGCATCGGCAAGCTTACCGGCTTCGCAGGCACGGTCGGCTATATTGCCTCGGTGGGCCTGCCCATGCCGACGCTGGCCGCGATCATCGCCCTGATCGTCGAAATCGCCGGCGGCCTGGCGCTGATAGCAGGATTTGGTACCCGCATCGCCGCCTTGGTGCTGGCCGTGTTTACCCTGGTGGCATCGTTCTTCTTCCACAATTACTGGGCTTTACCGGCAGACCAGCAGTTGATACCGCAATTGCTGTTCCTCAAGAACATCGCCGTGGTCGGCGGTCTGCTGACCCTTGCCGCCTGGGGCCCCGGTGCCTGGAGTATGGATGAGCGCAGCGCGGCATGAGTCAACGCTAGCGCTTAGTCATGGCGCAATTGATGGGTCCAACGGGACTTCCTGCGGGGAGTCCCACAGGGATTAATTTCTCGATTCGCCAAGGGATATTTGCGCAAGGATACTTGCGAATTTGTCAGAATCTACACGATACAGCCAGCCTCTCCGCCAGGCATCTTTGTTAACTTTCACATAGTTCGTTCGGATTTCCATGCGACTATGATGCTTTGTCGCTGATGGGCTTGATCACCATGCAACTGATTCGTCTCGAAGCACCATTAATCTTAGCAACGCTCATGATGCTGGGTACACCTGTGGCAGACGCCAATGAACCAGCAGAGCCGGCTCCCGGAGCCGCTCCCGGGGTGGTCGTCAAGGTGGAGAAAGCCATTGAGCGCGGTGCAAAGGCTGCTGCAAGCGGAGTTGAGCGTGGTGCGAAGGCGGCTGCCCGAGGGATTGAACATGGAGCTAAAGCTGCAGCAAGTGGGGTCGAGCGCGGTGCAAAAGCAACTGGCAAAGCTGTTCATGCCGCTGCCCAAAAAGTAGGCGGTTCGCCGGCCCCATCGTCATCTCCCGACAAGTAAATAGCCTGCAAGACAAGCCGGACAATAAAGCCAGTTCCAGCATGATCTGGCAGTGGGCCTCGGCCAGCGCGGCATGACCGGGATGCCTCAGTTCATGGAGCAGATTCTCCTCGACGCGGAAATGCGCCATCGAGGATTCCACGATGGCCTCGATCAGGGCAAGGAGCGCACCCCTGGGAGCGTCGGCTTGGGCCAGGCCGATGAATTCCCGAACCTTGGAATATAACCGGTTGCGCCTCCCTCGCCGACATGGGTATCCCAGCCACCGACATCGACGAAACCGATGTTGTAGTTGTCTTTCATCAGTTTCGCGATTCTCGCTGTCAGAGGCCGCCAAACCAGCCAAGAGCAGCCCCGACAGCGAGCAACCAGAGCAAATGAATCTTGCTGCGCCAGAGGATCATTGCGGTCGCTGCGGTCAACAGCCAGAGCGGCCAGTCTTTGGCGGGATCGCTATTGGCACTTGCGAGTATCCAGCCCGTGGCACCCATCAGAGAAATTACGAGCGGTGCCATGCCCAGCTTAAAGGCCCTGACGACCCTCAATTCGCGATTTTGATGTCCCCAACGAATAGCCAGGTAGGCCAATGTCGAACTCGGTATCAGAATGCCCGACATGGTCAACAAGACACCAAGCAACGCTGCAGCAAAGCTCCCGGCGTTGAGGCCGATATTCCATCCCATCAGCGCGACGAACAGGATATTCGGTCCCGGCGCGGCTTGGGCAATCGCAATGGAGGAATTGAACTGTGCCTCGCTCAACCAGTGGAGTTGGTCGACCAAATAACGGTGCATCTCAGGCGCAGTGGAGATTACACCTCCTACTGAAAGTAAGGAGAGTGCCGAATAATGCAGGAACAGGTCCAGCCAGTCTGTCCATTGCAGGACCAGGTGAGGCATGCTGCTCACGGCTTGAGTTGCCTATAGGCCAACATGCAGCTCGTCACACCCAGCCCCGGTAACACGTATACCAGTGGCCAGCGCAGCAAGGCGATGCCGATGAAACAGGTGACGCCCAGGGCGACGCAGGCAGGGGGTCCCAGTGGATTTGATTTAATGGAGCTAGATAACTTCAGCGCAGCCGAGATGATCAATCCGGCTGCCACTGCGCCCATGCCGCGCAAGGCACCCACCACATGGGGATTGTTGATGTACTGGGCATAGACAAGTGCCAGTAGCAATACCAGAACCAAGGGAGCCGCCAGCAAACCTGTCACGGCAGCTACGGCACCGCCCAGCCCAAAATGGCGACCACCGATCATCAGCGCAAAATTCACGATATTGGGCCCTGGCATAACCTGCGCGACCGACCATTCCTCGACAAATTCTTCATTGCTGATCCAGCGCTTGCGTTCCACCAACTCTCGTTGGGCGACAGCCAGGACGCCGCCGAACCCTTGCAGCGCAAGCTGATTGAATGAAACGAACAGATCGAGAGGGGATCTGGGTTTGTGGCGATCAACGGGAGTCAAGGTGTATGCACGCAGTTTTTAATGGCAGGGCTCTTGATTTTACCTACCCGGATGGTTTTACGGTTGCTCGGGACTCCGCTTGCCTCATGGCCAGTTTCTCGACGGAGGGGATTGCAGTGCTTTCGAACGCGGGGCTTATCCCGTTTGGCGGCGAGAATAGCCGCCCGGGTCGATGGCGACAGCTTGGATTGGCCGCGATCGATCCGCGATTTCGGTGTTAGTCCAGCGATACCCTCTTTGCGCAACGCATAGAACCAGGCCTGGATCGTCTTCTCGCCCAGGTAGTGCCGACGCGAGTCGGGAATGGTGTACTCGCGTTACGCCAGTTCGCGAATGATTTGCTGCAACTCCCCTCGCTCCAGGCGGCTCCGGTCCGGAGTACCCAGGATGCCATTTAACGCCGCTCTGTCCGAGTGCTTCTCCGGCCGCCCATGACCATCTGGACGGCGTATCGGCTTCGCGATCAGAGGCGCCAGAATTACCCATTGCTCTTCGGTCAGTTCTTCTCGTCGGCTCATTCCGAAACACGGATCCGATCCGCTTCTACCGAAGTCTCTTGAACAAACATGCTACCCAGTACCACTTATGCAATGAGTTCCAAGCAAAGTATCACGTAATGTCAAGTCGGTGTCACCGCCAGTCAATCTCGGCCTTGCCAAAGCTCTTAATCTGCTATTCAAGGATTCACTCAGATATATCGGAGGAGGTCGTTACGGAGTAGCCAGAGTCCCTATCAGCAGTCGCCGTCTCGGCCGTGCGCACCGGGACTGGAGCAAGAACATGAACAATGACAACATAATGGAGGAGGTGACATGTTAAGCGAAACCGCAACGAACAAGATCCAGATGTGGTTTGCCGCCAGCGGCATATTCTGCGTCATTCTTTATGTGATCGGCTGGGGCGTCATAGGCATGTGTGCCCCACCGTGGATCCCCAAAGCCTCCATGAGTGCTCAGGAGCTCATGGAATTTTACCGGGATCACAGCTTCCGCATCATGGTGGGGCAGACGATCGCCACATTTGCTGCGGGCGTTTTCATGGTGTTTTCATGCCAGGTGGCCGCGCAAATGTGGCAAAGGGAAAAAGGGAGCCATGTGCTGTCGATGGTGCAGCTCATGGGTGGTGTCCTGACGGGCGTGGCCGGTTTGGTGGGCGGCATGATGTGGTGTGCCCTGGCTGAATTTGCCGGCACGTTGGATCCTAACGTCGTCAGGTTCTTTCACTTTTTCACCTGGTATGCGTTCGACGGCACCTACTTCGTCACTGTCATGGAGTTTGGCGCCATTGGTCTGATGGGCCTTATCGACCGATCCGAGACACCGCTTTTCCCGCGCTGGACCGGTGTCCTGGCGGCGATATTCGGCGTCAGTTATATCACCCTGGCGCTTCTTCCCTTCGACCATGAGGGGGCCTTCTCCTATGAAGGTGCGTGGAACTGGTACTGGGTCTGGATCACATTCTTCTTCGAAGTCATGTGGATCAGCTACTGTTGTATCCGAGATCTCCAACGCAAGCAGGCGGTCGCCCAAACGCAGGCTCGAGGGCAGACCATTGGCGCCGAAGCGCTGGCTCAGTAGGCAGACCCTTAGACAGGAGAATTCCAATGATCAACCTGAAGACAGAACTAACGCTTCCAGCCGTGAGCTTGACCGGCTTCGAGGCGCCGCTCAACGACACCGAACTGGCGATCCAGGACACATTGCACCGGTTCGCCAAGGATGTGCTTCGACCCGCGGGGCAGGAACTCGACAAAATGACCGCGGAGCAGATGATTGCCCCGGGATCCCCCTACTACGATGTTCTGGCCAAGGCCGCGCAACTCGGCCTCGATTCCAGCCTGCTGGAGCAAATGCCGCCGGAAACGGCCATCCGGGTCGAGTCGATCATCGGCGAGGAAATGGGCTGGGGCGATGCCGGCCTGGGTGTCTCGCTGGCCTGCGTCACCTTTCCCCTGGAAATGGCCAAGGCCGTCGGCAATTCCGAATTGGTCGACCTCTGTCGCGACAAAATCGGCTGTTGGATGATTACCCATCCTGACAAGGGCAGCGATGTCCAGATATTCGACATGGCGCGCGAGTGGCCTGACAAGGGCGGCCAGGGAAACAAGGGCAATGTCTGGGGCGTCGTGGGCAAGGATGAAATCGTCATCAACGGCCAATGTTCGGCCTGGGTCTCCAACGGCGTCGTCGCGCAGGTGGCGTTGGCCTACATTGGTGCTGACTATGGCGACGGGTTCTTCGACGCCAACGGCCGCTCGAACGGCGTGGCGCTGATCATCCCGCTCGATCTGCCCGGTGTCTCGAAAGGCAAGCCGCTGGACAAGATCGGGCAGCGCGCGCTGCCCCAGGGCGAGATCTATTTCGACAACGTCCGCGTTCCCAAGCGTTTCGCGATTGCGCTCAAGGACGAGTATTACGGCAATCTGGCTTCCGTGTGGGCCTTCGCGGGTTGCCACATGGGCCAGATCATGACCGGATTGGCGCGCGCGGCTTTCGAGATGGCGCTGCAATATTGCCACGAGCGCAAGCAGGGGGGGCAATTGCTGATCGACCACCAGCTCACGCGCTGGCGCTTGGGCGACATGCTGCGTCGGGTTGAACTCTGCCGGGCCGTCGCCCGTCGTTCGCTGACTTATGCCCGCCTCACCCCGGCCGGACACCCGTACGCGACGGCTTCGTCCAAGGTCACGGTCACCGAGGAAGCGATGAAGGTCGCGACTGAGGCGTTCCAGCTCTTCGGCGCCAATGGCACCACGCGCGAGTATCCGATCGAAAAGCTTTTCCGCGACGCGCGTTCTGCGCTGATCGAAGACGGCGAAAACTATGTCCTGACCATGCGCCTGGGCCTGCTCGCGCAGCAGCTCTATGCGGATGGTTGGTCGAACAACTAAAAGGATTCAGAAAATGGCCAAGCATTCTGTCGTCGTCTATGGTGCCAGTGGCTACACCGGCATGCTGATCATGGACTGGTTGATCGACCAGAACATCCCCTTCACGGCCGTCGCGCGCAACGCCAAACGCGCGCGCGAGATGATGGCTCAGCGCGTCGTCCGGCTGGAATCGGCCGTCTACGAAATCGTTGAGGCGACGCATGACGTCGAGTCGCTGGCGCGGGCGTTCCAAGGCGCGAAGATCGTCTGCAATACAGTGGGCCCCTTCGTCAACTTTGGTCTGACGACCGTCGAGGCAACGCTCCGGGCGGGCTGCCATTACCTGGACACCACGGGTGAGCAGAGCTTTATACGTGCGGTCCGTGAGCGCTTCGGTGAACTGTTCCGACAGGCAGGCCTGCTGCTCGCGCCGTCGACGGCGTATATGTACACGTTCTCTGAGATCGCCGCCGAACTGGCCTTGGAGACACCCGGGGTCGACGCGCTCGAGACCGCCACGCTTTGTCGCGGACCGCGCGGCGCCGGGTCGGGTGTCACGGTGGGTTCGACGGCATCGATCTTCGAGATATTCCGCCATGAGGCCAGTTACCTCTGGGAGAAGAAGCTGGTTCCGCATGCGGCCAACGCGTCGTACACCGTCGCCGTCCCGGATCTCCTGCAACCGGTGTTCACGATACCCTGGGGCGGCACGTCGCTGCCAGTCTTCTACCAGAACGATCCGCGCGTGAACAGTTGCATCTCCAGCGTCGGTTTTTACGACAACGAGGTCATAAAGTTCGTGCATGGCGTGGGCCAGAAGTGGGAGAGCGAATACAAGGATCTGTCCAAGGAGGCGCAAGACCAAGTGGTCAAGGGGTTCGTCGACGCGACGACGCCCTCCATGCCGCCGCGCGAGCGCACCACCCTGTCACGCACGGTGGACGTTGCGATCGGGCGAGGGCAGCTCGCCGCGACGCGCGCGACCGTTCGCGGCGTCACTCCCTACATCTCGACCGGTGCGCTGCAGACAGCCGCTGTGATGAAACTGCTAGACGGCGAGACCGCGAGAGTCGGATTCGCGTCGGCTGGCAAAGCCTTCGGTCACCGCTATCTGCTGGGCTTCCTGGAGCAGCGCGGACTGGCGTGTGCCAGCGTCGCCGCGCTCTGAAGTCCGGCCATGGCGATCATCGATTTCTTCGACCGCGGCTGGCGCATTAACCCCGAGGGTGCGGCCTACATCCAGGAAGACCGCCCCTATAGCTTCAATGAGATCGGGCGGCTGAGCTGCCGCATCGCGCGCGCGCTGCTGGCAGCCGGTTTCGGGCGCGGCGGCAAGGGCGCGGTCTGGGCCGGCAATGACGCCACCGCCTGGACCTGCGCGCTCGGGCTGTGGCGGGCCAATATGGCCTGGATTCCGGTAGGTGCGCGCAATGCCGCCGACGAGAATCGCCACGTCCTCGACACCTTCGACTGCGATGTGCTGTTCTTTCAGAAGGACTTTGAGGCACCGATCGCCGCATTGCGGCCGCAGTTGCCAAAAATCAAACTCTACGTATGCATAGATGGTGAAGCGGAGGGCGCCGTCTCGCTGGCGGCCTGGGTCGCTGACCACGCGGATAGCCACTTGGCTATTGCGGTCGATCTTGACGATGTGGTCGCGATCTCGCCCACAGGCGGCACCACCGGTCTGCCCAAGGGGGTGATGAACACCCACCGCAGCATTCAGACCTTCGTCGCCCATTTCATGATCGGCTGCAGCTATGGTGCGCTGGATCGCCCAGTCAACCTGGCGGCGGCGCCGATGACCCACACCTCGGGCCTGCTGTCGCTGCCGTGTACCGCTCGTGGCGGCACGGTCGTCATCCTCGCCAAGCCCGACCCAACGCTGTTGCTGGCGGCGATTCCGCAATACCGGGTGACGGAGTTGTTCCTGCCGCCGACGGTGATCTACCGCCTGCTCGACATTCCCGACCTGAACAAGAAGGTCGACTTCTCGTCGCTGAAGTATTTCCTTTACGGCGCGGCGCCGATGTCGCTCGACAAGCTCAAGCGCGCGATCGAGGTCTTTGGACCGGTGATGATGGAAAGCTACGGCCAGACCGAAGCCCCGGGGGCCATCGCCTGCCTACGCCCCGACGAGCATTTCGACGCCGGTGCGCTGGCCAGCGACGAGCGGCTTTCGTCGGTGGGACGGCCCAATCCCCTGATCCGAGTCGAGATCCTTGACGACGACAACCGTATCCTGCCTCAAGGCGAAGCGGGCGAGATCTGCGTCCGCGGCGATCTGGTAATGAAGGGCTATTACAAGGACCCGGCCAAGACCGCGGAAACGATCGTCGACGGCTGGCTGCATACCGGCGACATCGGCCACCTCGACGCCGGTGGTCACCTCCATATCACCGACCGCAAGAAGGACATGATCATCAGCGGCGGCTTCAACGTTTACCCGTCACATGCTCGCCGAACTCGAGCCGACGCCCGATCAGGTGACGATCGCGATCAATTCCAACCAGATGAACGTGGTCGAGCAGATGTGCGCCGCCGACGTTGCCGGCACCTCGCTGGCCGAGCCGGCCAATTACCGCGCGTATCGCGAAATGACCATACCCGCGGGCCCGGAGTGGGTCGAGGAGCACATCAGTCGCCTGTCCGCCAAGGGCATCCAGACGCACTTCCAGCTCGCCGGTGTGACACAGATCGAAACCGTCGAACGCATGATGCGCCGAGGCGTCTGCAATGTGCCGCTGATCCTGACCTGGGTCGCCATCGGCGGCGGCTTCGAAGCGCCGAACCTCTATAACTTGGCCAATTTTGTTCGCGCCTGCCCCGACGGTTCCGTCCTGACCCTCGAGACCTCCATGCTTAACGTCTTGCCGCTGAACATGATGGCCATGGCGATGGGTCTTCACGTCCGTTGCGGCATCGAGGACAACATCTGGACGCAGGATCGGTCGCGCAAAATGGGCACGGTCCTGCAGATCGAGCAGTTGGTACGCATCTCCCGAGAAATCGGCCGCGCTGTGGCCAACGGCACGGAAGCGCGCGAGATCTACAAAATCGGAACCTTCTATAAAGACGCGGATGAGACCCTGGCCAGGAACGGCTTTGCGCCGAATCGGTTGGCTAGCCAGAAGGGTTTTACCCAGTACGCCGCCTGAACCGGCGCCAAGGCTGAGCTACCGTGATGCGAACTGCCCACCCGACGCTGCTGTTCGTTCCCGGCCTGCGCGATCATGTCGAGGACCATTGGCAGACGATCTACGCACGCAAGGTTCCGGGCGCGATCATAGTGCCGCCGCTGGAAGCCGACAAGCTCTCCCGCGCCGCCCGGGTGGAGGCCCTGCAAATGGCCTTGAGCGCCATCGACGGCCCGGTGGTACTGGTCGCCCATAGCGCGGGAGTGATGATCACCGTGCATTGGGCGCAGAAATATTCGCGCCCGATACACGGCGCCCTGCTCGCGGCGCCGGCGGATCTGGAAAGCCCGCTGCCAAACGGATACCCGCAGCCCGAGGCAATCGCCGCCAACGGTTGGTTGCCCATACCGCGCGCTCGACTGCCATTTCCCAGCATCGTCGCCGCCAGCAGCAACGACCCCCTAGCCAGGGTCGAGCGCGTCGAGGCGCTGGCGCACGCCTGGGGCAGCCGTCTGATCGTAGTCGGCGCTGTAGGCCACCTCAATCCGGCGGCCGGCTTCGGCGCATGGACAGACGCGGAAACTCTGGTGCAGCAGTTATGCGAGCCGATTTAATTCGGTCGAAGCTGACGTTCGAGGTTCATTTCGATTTTGTCTGCCCCTGGTGCTGGATCGGCCGCCGCAATCTGGCCGAAGCGACGCGCCGCTTCCAGCGGGAGACACCGGCGCTCGCGGTTGAAACGATCTGGCATGGCCAGCAATTGTTGCCAGAGACGCCACTTCCAGGCCTGCCCTACCAGGCATTTTACGAACACCGTCTCGGTGGTCCGGTGGCGGCCGCCGAACTGAGTAGCATTCTGACGGCCAACAAGCGGCTGCCAGGAGAACCCGAACCTCCTGGTACCAGCGCGGTGCCGCACTTCGTCTTCAACGGCGCACTGGCGATATCCGGCGCCCAGTCGCCTGAAACTTTGCTGGCGCTGATGCGGCGCAGCGTTGGCCTGACCGGCCTTCACAACCTGCATGGAAACGCTTCATGATCCGCGAAACCGCCGCCTGGACACCTTCACCGTCGCGCATCAGCAACGCCCGCGTCAATGCCTTCAAGGCTTGGTTGAAGTCGGAGCGAGGACTTGCGTTCGACTCCTACGAGGATCTGTGGCGCTGGTCGGTAACCGACATCGAGGCCTTTTGGCGCGCCGTGTGGGACTACTTCGCCATCTCGTCGGCAACGCCTCCGTCCCGGGCTCTGGCTTCGGCGACCTTGCCCGGGGCCGAATGGTTTCCCGGTGTCGAACTGAATTATGTAGCCCAGGTGTTTCGTCACACGACTCCAGACCGGCCTGCGATCATCGCTCGCGATGAATCGGGAGCAAGCATTGAGGTCTCCTGGCAGGAGTTGCAGCAGCAGGTCGCCGCACTCGGGCAAACCCTGCGCGGCATGGGTGTCGTACGCGGCGACCGCGTGGTCGCCTACATGCCCAACATTCCTGAAACCGTGGTCGCCTTCCTGGCGGCGGCCAGCATAGGCGCGATTTGGTCAGCCTGCGCACCGGATCTGGGAAAATTGGCGGTGCTCGATCGCTTCCGCCAGATCACGCCCAAGGTCCTGATCGCCGTCGACAGTTATCGCTACGGCGGCAAGCTGCACGATAGGCGAGAAGTGCTGCGCGAGGTGATCGCCGAGCTGCCCTGCCTAGAGCAGCTGATACTGTTGCCTGTTCGGAATCAGGCCGCTGACACTCGGTCGATGGCGCAAATTTCCAGCTTGAGCTGGGCCCAGGCGAGCTCCGCTGAAGCGGCACTGCTGATCGACGATCTGCCTTTCTCCAGCCCTCTCTGGGTCGTTTATTCGTCGGGCACGACCGGCATGCCCAAGCCCATCGTCCATTCACAAGGCGGCGTGCTGATCGAGCACTTGAAGCTTCTGGCCTTCCATCTCGACCTCGGGGCCGAGGACCGTTTTTTCTGGTATTCGAGCACCGGCTGGATCATGTGGAATTTGCAAATCGGCGGGCTGCTGCTTGGCAGCACCATCTGCCTCTATGACGGCAATCCCGGCTTTCCCGATTCGTCGGCGTTGTGGCGCTTCGTCGGCGACGACAGGATCAGCTTCTTCGGCGCCGGCGCGGCCTTTTTTGCCGGCTGTCAGAAGCAGGGCATAGAACCGGCGCAGATCGCCAAACTGAACGCTTTGAAGACGATAGGTTCGACTGGTTCGCCGCTGTCTCCCGAGAGCTACGTCTGGATACTCGATCATGTCGGACGCGATCTCTGGATCAATGCACTGTCCGGCGGCACCGATTTCGCCAGTTGTTTTGTCGCCGGCGTACCGACGCTTCCCGTCTATGCCGGCGAAATGCAGTGCCGTTGTCTTGGCGCAAAGGTGGCGGCGTTCGACGACAACGGCCGGGAGCTCAGCAACGAGGTAGGCGAACTGGTCTGCGGCGCACCAATGCCTTCGATGCCTCTGTACTTCTGGAACGATGCGGGCAATCAGCGCTATCGCGACAGCTATTTCGACACCTATCCGGGTATCTGGCGCCACGGCGACTGGGTAAAAATCACAGGACGCGGCGGCGCGATCATTTACGGACGATCCGACGCGACCATCAACCGCTATGGCATCCGCATGGGTACCAGCGAGCTGTATCGCGCAGTGGAGGATATTCCCGAAGTCGTGGACAGTCTCGTCGTGGATCTCGAGTACCTGGGAAAGGAATCCTACATGCCGCTATTCGTCGTCCTGCGCACAGGCGAGACCCTGACCGCCGAGCTCAAGGACAAGCTGAAGAGCCGGATCAGAAACGCCCTATCCTCCCGCCATGTCCCCAACGACATTTTCGCCGTATCGGCCATTCCACGAACCCTTTCAGGCAAGAAAATGGAATTGCCGATCAAGAAGTTGTTGCTCGGAAAATCGCTCAAGGAAGTCGCCAACCCCGATACCATGGCAAACCCCGAGAGCCTCGCCTGGTTCGAAAACTTCGCCGCTGACCGGACTATGAAATAGGGTCGGAGTGGTACCCCTCCCGAGGACCTGCACCATGATCATAATATTTGTCGATGCGATTCCCATCAGGGCTATCTGCAAGATACTCAAGCAGCGCTTGCGCGAGCAGTTTCGCGACCACGAGTGGCCCAGCGCATGAACGCCCGCATAGCGTTGCTGACCGGACATGCCCAGAAGCTGTTTCCCGGCCTGATCGCCAGCGCCACGATCGCCGCGGCGGCGGCGTTCCTGTCGCAGCACTACGGCGCGCCGGTCATGCTCTTCGCCCTGTTGCTGGGGATGTCGATGAACTTCCTCTCGCAGGGCGGGCCCTGTATGCCCGGCATCGAAGTGGCGGCGACACACCTGCTGCGCCTGGGCGTGGCTCTGCTGGGGCTGCGCATCACCCTGGGGCAGATCACGGCGCTGGGCTGGTTGCCGGTGCTATCGGCCTCAAGACGCGCCTGCAGGAACTCGCCACAGTCGGCTACAAGCCGTTTCTGTTGATGCTGGCGGAAACGGCGTTTCTCGCTGGCTTATTGATCTTTCCCTAAATCATGACAACCAATCTTGACCTCATGCGTTATATCCTTATCAAGGTATTTGGAGATATGCGTGATGGTCAAAAGTCGATTGGACGATGCGACAAAAAAGCGGTTACGCGCTGGGCGACTT
>CAILCO010000036.1 GCA_903832735.1 uncultured Sterolibacterium sp. | reverse complement strand
GTCGGGTATCGAAATATTGAAAAAGTAGCGCAGCAACACCGAGAAGAAAATGTCGGCGGCGACGATGCCGACGAAAACCGCCGCGACCATCTCGATGGAGTCGATCAGGCGGTCCATGTAGTAGCTGCTGCGCTTCATGCTCGGTCGCTGGCCGACTCCATACGTACCAGTTCAATGAATCAGAAGTTGGCCTTGTACTTGACGATCGTCTGCTTCAGGGAACTGTAGATGGCATCGGGATTGCCGCCCTGCTTTTTCACGGTGTCCGCCCACTGCGCCTGGAGTGGCTCGGCCGCTTTTTGCCAGGCCGCGAGCTGAGCCGGGTCCAGCTTGTAGACTTCGTGCGCCGCATCGGCGCGCAACTTGTCGCGTCCGCCGGACTCGAAATCGGCCCAGGGAGTGGCGAGTTTCTCCGCCCAGGCGGTGGTGCAATGCTCGTCGATTACTTTCTTCTGCGCCGCCGACATGGCGTCGTACTTGGCCTGGTTCATCACCCAGACGAAGTTGGTGACGTAGAGAGGCGCGTCCATGTGGTACTTCACCACCTTGTCGATACCGAACAACATGATCGAGCCCCAGGGGAAGGTGATCGCGTCGGCCACGCCGCGTTCCAGCATGTCCCGCGATTCCGCCGCCGAACCCTGCACGTTGTTGCCGCCGAGCGAGGTGACGAAGCGGGCGATCGTGCCGTTCGCGGGACGGATCTTCATGCCGCGCAGATCAGTCGGAACCGTGATCTTCTTCTTGCTGTGGAAACTGCCTGGGTCATGCACGAAGGCGAGACAGAAATGCACGTCCTTCATTTCCTTAGCCGCATATTGGCGGTACCAGGCATCGAGCGCCGCCGAGCCGCTCTTGCCGTTGGCGAAGAGGAAGGGCAGTTCGCCGGCCGCCATCACCGGGAAACGGCCGGGCGTGTAGCCGGGATTGACATAGGCGAAGTCGGCGATGCCGTCGCGCGCCATATCGTAGTGGTCGAAGGCCTTGCCCAGTTGCTCCGACGTAAATAGCGTCGAGGTGATCGTGCCTTTCGAGTCCTTTTTGATTTCGTCCGCCCAGGCCTGTATCGAGGGATTGAGCGGATGCTTGGGCGGCACCCAACTCGACAGTTTCAGATCGATTTGCTTTTCCTGCGCCGCACCGGCGAACGATAGCATCGACGCGATGGCCAAAGCCGCCGCCTTCATCCAGACTGATTTCCTGATCATTGTCTCTTCCTTGTCCATGACGCATGGATACGAACCGCCGTTTTGAAAGCGGCATTTTATTTTTTCTGCGAGGGTGATTTTAGCAGGCCTCAGAACGGATAGGGAGGCGGACTGTCCTTGATCGTCACCCATTGCCACTGGGTGAATTCCTCCCAGTTCGCTGGTCCGCCGATGCGGCTGCCATTGCCGAAGGCCCCGCGTCCGCCGAAGGGTATGTGCGGCTCGTCATGAACGGTCTGGTCGTTGATGTGCAACAGGCCGGTGTTGAGCCGGTTGCCGGTCGCCAGCGGCGGCGATACGGCGCGGATGGAGAGGATCAACGGAAAGTTGAAGGGCGAGATCACGCCGACGACGCCGTTCGGAACCCGGCGGGCGTCGCCATGCCGAGCTGGGAGAGTACTGCTCCGGTGGCCTTGTCGGTGACCTCGAAACTGCCGTTCAGGGCGGTTGTCCAGGTCCCGAGAAATATCTTGTCGCGCCATGTTGCTTCAGCGATCAGGGTCGTGCCAGGCATCATCGTCTCCTTGGTAATGTTCCGTCTAGTTCTCTAGTTCAACACCTGCTCCGAAATCTTCGCCAGCCTGACGTCCACCACGGCGCAGCGCCCCCCGCGTACCGTCTGCAGCGCAAGCTGCAGGGTTTCCTTCAGAGCAGCACGATCATCCACCCGGAAAGCGTCGGCACCGCCCGTGGCCACGGCGATGTCGGCCAGGCGGGCGCCGCTGCCCACCGTGACCCAGTAGTTGTCGTTCTGCCTGGCGCGGCCCTCGGGGTGCACCCCCAGCGTCGACAGTATCGGCGCCTTCCAACCAGTGTTGTTGTAAATCACCGTGAGATGCGGCGTGCGATAGGTTCCGGCGACCCAATAGGCGCTCGACGGAACGCCGAACATGAAGCATCCGTCGCCGCACAGGGTGATCACCTCCGCTTCAGGATCGGCCAGTTTGGCGCCGATCGCGGCGTTGATGCCCCAGCCCAGGCCGCTGCCGCCGCTGGCGTAGTAACTGCCGGGCCGGTTCATCTTCAGCACCGAGGGGATCAGCTCGGTGCAGGAGGGCGCCTCGAAAATGATCACCGTGCGCTCGGTGACCAGTCCGCGCACCGCTGCGGTGAGTTCCTCGGGGGAGAGCGCGTCGTCGGCAGGCGCGGGCGCTGCCACGATCTGACGTTGCCTGGCCGCAGCGATCCACTGGCAGCGCGCTTCCCGCCCCGATATCGAAGCTCCCTCTGCGGCCAACTGCAATTGCTCCAGCGCCTGGAGGCTGTCGGCGAGGTAGGTCGCCTCCGCCGGATAGTGCCAGAAACCCAGGTCCTGCTTGAGCGGATCCTGGTCGATATGGAACAGCCGGGCGCCGGTGGCCGGCTGCACTGCGGACATGATCCAGGGCACGTCGACATCGATCATCAGGATCAGATCGGCCTCATCGACCAGCGCATTGCGCCGGTAGCCCAGATGATGCGGATGCTCGCCCGGGAAGTTGAGGTATTGCGGGCCGACCTCGCAAACGGCTATGCCCAGATGTTCGGACAAGGCCACGAGTCGCTCCACGGCCAGCGGCTGTCGGCCGAGGTAGGTGGTGATCACGATAGGGCGTTTCGCCGCGATCAGCGCCCGGACGATCTCCGCGCAAGCCGTCTCGCTCAAGCCCGCAGCGGTCGCCGCCGGCCAGTGCTCCGGCGCTTCGCGCGAGTCGGCAACCCGGCCTTCCCAGACCTCGCGCGCGCCGCTGATGTAGACCGGACCCTCGGGCATCGTCATGGCCAGTTGCCGGGCCCGGAGCAGGACGGCATCGACGGTCTCGGGGGCGCGCAGTTCGTAGGCCCACTTGACGTATGGCCCGACGATTTCGTGCTGCCGCGTCGTGTCCTGGAGGTAGTGGATGAACTCGTTGCGCGAACCGGGTCTCTCGCCGCTCGTCGTCACCGGCGAGAGACCGGCGACGATGATCGCGGGGACGCGACCGCGGCTGGCATTGTGCAGGCTGCAGCCGAGGTTCTGGGTGCCCACGTCGACATGGACCAAGACCAGCTGCGGCCGCCGCGTGATCATCGCGTAGCCGTGCGCGGCGGAGAGCGCCGTCATCTCGTGCGGGCAGGAAACGATCCGCGGCATATCGACGCCGCGCTCATGGAGCAGGGCGAAGGCTTCGATGAAGGCCGGGTGGTCGCTGCCCAGATTGACGAATAGGGTGTTCGCGCCGAGACGCGCGGCCAGTTCCAGCATCTGCTGCGCTGCCGTGGCCATGTTGCCTGATGGCATGGTCGGATTCCTTTAAACCGCAATGATACGATGAAGCGGGAAAATCGCCGATGCGATTCGTTTACAATGCGCGGCTTGATCTAACGCCTGTCCGCCGCCAAGGATCCAGAATGCCTCGCTCCGTTTTGCCGCCGGAACTTCCCGCAAGCGCAGCACCCTTGCGCCCGTCCCAACTGTTCATGCTGTTCACGCAAACCTCGCTCCTGGGCTTCGGCGGCGTGCTGCCCTGGGCCTATCGCTTCCTGGTCGAGCGCAGGAAGGTGCTGAGCAAACTCGAATTCGCGGAACTGCTGGCTTTCGCGCAGATCATGCCGGGGCCGACCATCTGCAATCTGGCGGTCATCGTCGGACACCGCAACGCCGGCCTGATCGGCGGCTTGATGTCACTGGCCGGGATGGTCACAGCACCCCTGGTGATCGTGATCACGCTGGGTATCGCCTACCGTCACTACGGCAATCTGGCTGCGGTCCAGCAGGCTCTGTCGGGCATGTCGGCGGTCGCGGCCGGGCTCGTCGCCTCGATGTCGCTGAAGATGGCGCGCGACCTGCCGCGGCAGTGGAAGAACGCGCTCTTCGCCGGACTGTTGTTTGCCGGCGTCGGCCTGATGCGCTGGCCGCTCCTGGCGGTCATTGGGGTCCTCATGCCGGTGGCATTGATTGCCTTCGGCCGAAAGGCGGAATGATGGACAGCCAGGAATCGATCGCCGGGACACTGTTCCTGCACTTCGCCATGCTCTCCATGATGGCGATCGGCGGCGGCGTGATCTCGCTGGCGCCGGACATGCAACGTTTCGTGGTTGACGCCCACCACTGGCTCAGCAACGAGAACTTCGTCGCGGCATTCACCATTGCCCAGGTATCGCCCGGGCCGAACTTCCTCTTTGCAACCCTGGTCGGCTTGCAGGCCGCCGGCTGGCTCGGGGCGCTGGCGGCGACGGTCGCCATCGTCATTCCTCCCGCGATACTGACCGTGGTGGTCTTGCGCGCCAGTACCCGGCGCAGCGGCAATCGCTACGGCCGCATGCTCAAGGCGGCGCTGGCGCCGCTGTCCGTCGGCATGATCCTGGCGACGGCCTGGTCGCTGGCCAGAGTGGCCGACAGCAGTTGGGGCGCAGCCGTGCTGACCGCGGCGACGGTAGTGATCCTGCTGACTAGGAAGATCAATCCGCTCTGGTTGATTGCCGCCGGCGCGCTGATCGGTATGACCGGCTGGATCTAAGCCCAACCAGGAACAAGCGGGGGAAACGTCGGCGGGCCAGCCTGATCAAGGCAACGCGACGCTTTTCATGAGCAGGCAGTGGAGCAGGGCGCGATCATCTTCGCTCAACAGCGCTGCAGACTCGTCCCGCGCGAAGTGCCGCTGGTATGCCCGGATCGCCGCTGGCAGATCGGAACTGTCGTAACCGAACGCCTGCAGCTCGCTGCCCGGTTCGAACTTCTGCTCGAACGCCGGGGCGGGCACGGGGTAAGGTGGCTCGCACCACAGGCCGAAGCCGTGATCGGCGAGCCTCTGCCAAGGGAAATAGCGGCTGGGATCGGTTTTTCGCTTCGGTGCGACATCCGCATGGCCGAGGAAGTTCGCCCGGGGAATACCTAAGCGCTGCTTGATATCGGCGAGCAGGCCGAGCAGGGCGGAAATCTGCGGTTCCGGGAACGGTTCCTGGCCGCTATTGTCCAGCTCGATGCCGATGGACGAGGAATTGAGGTCGCTGTTGTTGCCCCACTTCGACTGCCCGGCATGCCACGCCCGCGCCCGCTCATCGACCAGTTGATAGATCTTCCCGTCCCGGCCGATCAGATAATGCGCGCTGACCGCCCGAAGCGGATTCGTGAGCGTGCCCAGCGCCTGCGCTATGTTGTCATCGCTGGTGTGATGAATGATGACGAAGTTGGCTTTACGTTCATCGAAATTCGGCGACGGCCGCCATTCCAAAGCCACCCCGGCGCCTTGCGGTAAGACTGCGCAGCCAGCCAGCAACAAGGACAGTACGCTGATCAGGGCGCGGAACGGGCGGGTGAACAAACGCCTGGCAATCATTGCAGCAGCTTGCTGGCGCTGTGCCGGATCAATTCCAGCATCGCCTGCTGCGTCAGGGTAGCCGGGCGCCGCGAACTCACGGCCAGCGAAAGCTTGCTGCGCAGACGGGGCTTGATGATGGGCTGGGTGACGAACGCGTCGGGTTTCCCCGAAGTGCTGACCGCCAGCAAGGGCAACACCGCACAGCCCGCGCCGTCGGCCACCAGATCGAGAATCGCCGCGAGGCCGTCGATCTCCAGGGCGATCCGCGGGTGGCAGCCGATATTGGCGAGTTCGACCTCGACCAGCATGCGCAGGGAATTGGGCCGGCTGGGGATCACCAGCGGCTCGTTCGCCAAGGCGCGCAAGCTGATCGATTTGGCGGCCGACTTGCCCTGCTTGCGGCGCACCAGGAATAGGTCTTCTTCCAGCAGCAAGGACGCGTCCACATCAGGAGAGGGTACGGCGTTGTAGATCAGGGCGATGTCCAGTCGGCCCATGGTCAGCGAATCCTGCATGGTCGCCGACAAGCCTTCGGTAATCGAAAGTGACGCGTCGGGCATGCGGGCGCGAAACTCGCGCGTCAGCGGCACGGTCAACGCCTTCGACAGGCTGGGCGGCAGACCCAGAGCGACCCGGCCGGCGAGCGCGCCGCGCACCCGGCCCAGCTCTTCGCGGGCGCGCTCCACCTGATGCAGCACCCCGCGGGCATGGGCCAGCATCAGCTTGCCCGCCTCGCTGGTCGTGACGCCGCGGCCGTTGCGGATCAGGAGATTCTGCCGCAGTTCCACTTCGAGCAGGCGTACCTGGCGGCTCAACGCCGGCTGCGCAACATTCAGCGCGAGCGAGGCGCGGGTGAAGCTGCCGAGTTCGGCGACGCGGACGAAATATTCAAGCTGCTTGAGGTCCATGGCAAAATTATACCGATTTACCAGATAGCTTAGTCTGCGTTATCGCAGATCGGCATAGCTGGTAGTGGCCGGCCGGCCTGTCGGCTTGCCCCCGGGCGTGGCAAAATGCGCTCCATGCATAAAGCCATCGCTGTCTTGCGCGGCGAAGTCATCGTTCCCGCCTCGCTCTGGAAAGGAAATGAAGCATGATCATCGATTGTCACGGTCACTACACCACCGCCCCCAAGTCGCTCGAAGACTGGCGCAATCGCCAGGTCGCCGCCCTGAAAGATCCGGCGTCCGGGCCGCTCGTCTCGGAACTCACGATCAGCGACGACGAGCTGCGCGACTCCATCGTCGCCAATCAGCTGAAGAAGATGAAGGAACGCGGTTCCGATCTGACCATCTTCTCGCCGCGGGCCAGTTTCATGGCGCACCACATTGGCGATTTCCAGACCAGTTCGACCTGGTCGGCTATCTGCAACGAGTTGATCTACCGCGTGACGCAACTCTTCCCGGAGAGCTTCATCGGTGCGGCGATGCTGCCGCAGTCGCCCGGCGTCAGGCCGGAGACCGTTATCCCGGAACTCGAGCGCTGCATCAAGGAATATGGCTTTGTCGGCGTCAATCTCAATCCCGATCCCTCCGGCGGACACTGGAAGGAGCCGCCCTTGTCCGACCGCTGGTGGTACCCGGTCTATGAAAAGTTGGTTGAACTGGACATCCCCGCGATGGTCCATGTCAGCACCAGTTGCAACAGCTGCTTCCACACCACCGGCGCCCACTACCTGAACGCCGACACCACCGCTTTCATGCAGTGCCTGACCTCGAACCTGTTCAAGGACTTTCCGACGCTGAAATTCATCATCCCGCACGGCGGCGGCGCGGTGCCCTACCACTGGGGCCGCTTCCGCGGCATCGCCCAGGACATGAAACTGCCGCCGCTGAAGGACCACCTTCTCAACAACATCTTCTTCGACACCTGCGTCTACCATCAGCCGGGCATCGACCTGCTGACCAAGGTCATCCCGGTGGACAACATTCTCTTTGCTTCGGAGATGATCGGTGCGGTGCGCGGCATCGACCCCGAGACCGGACATCCCTACGACGACACCAAGCGCTTCATCGACGGCGCGCAGGGCCTGACGGAGTCCGACCGGCGCAAGATTTTCGAGGGCAACAGCCGCCGCGTCTTCTCCCGCCTCGACACGATACTCAAGTCGCGCGGCGCGTAGTACGTGGCACAACCTAGAGGAACCATTCCATGAGCATTCCATTGAACAATCTCGGCGTCGTCGTCCGCAACATCCAGCGCGCCGATCCGGCCGCGATTGCGCGCCTGGCGAAATTCGGCGTGGCAACTATCCATGAAGCGATGGGCCGCGTCGGCCTGATGAAACCCTATATGCGTCCGATCTATCCCGGCGCCGCCGCCTGCGGCTCGGCGCTGACGGTGCTGGTCCAGCCCGGCGACAACTGGATGCTGCATGTTGCCGCCGAGCAGATCAAGGAGGGCGACGTGGTGGTGGTGGCCTGCACCACCGACAACACCGACGGCATGTTTGGCGATCTGCTCGCGACCTCCTTTCGCGCCCGCGGCGCCAAGGGCATCGTCATCGACGCCGGCGTGCGCGACGTCAAGGATCTGACCGCGATGCGCTTCCCGACCTTCTCGCGGGCCGTGTCGGCCAAGGGTACCGTCAAGGCGACGCTGGGCTCGGTGAATATCCCGGTGGTCTGCGCCGGAACCCTGGTCAATCCCGGCGACGTCGTGGTCGCCGACGACGACGGCGTGGTCATGGTGCCGCGCGATCTGGTTCAACTGGTCTGCGACGCCGCCGAAGCGCGGGAGAGCAGCGAGGCCGGCAAGCGCAAGAAGCTCTCGGCAGGAGAACTGGGCCTGGACATGTACGGCATGCGCGAGCCGCTGGCCAAGGCCGGTCTGCGCTACATAGACTGATACCGCCCCGGGTCCGCGACAAACCCGGGCGCATTGATCACTATCGAGGTAACCCATGGATCCCGATTGGTTGTGCTTTCATCCTAATCCTTCGAAGCCGCAATTCACTCCGCCGCCGGGCGCGGTGGATACGCATTGCCATGTCTTCGGTCCGGAGTCGCGCTTTCCCTACGCGCCGGAACGCAAGTACACGCCTTGCGATGCAACCAAGGACCAGTTGTTCGCGCTGCGCGATCACCTCGGCTTCGAGCGCAACGTCATCGTCCAGGCCAGTTGCCACGGCAACGACAACCGCGCCCTGGTCGATGCGCTGGTGCATTCCCAGGGCAGGGCGCGCGGCGTGGCCTCGGTCGAACGCGACGTGTCCGACGCCGAACTGAAGCTGATGCACGAGGCCGGGGTGCGCGGCACGCGCTTCAACTTCGTCAGGCGTCTGGTGGACTTCACGCCGCGCGAGGTGCTCGCCGAGATCGCCGCGCGCATCGCGCCGCTGGGCTGGCATGTCGTGATCTATTTCGAGGCCCAGGACCTACCCGAACTGTGGGACTTCTTCACGACGCTGCCGACCACCGTCGTGGTCGACCACATGGGCAGACCCGACGTGACCAAGCCGGTCGATGGCCCGGAGTTCCAGCTGTTCCTGAAGCTGCTCTCCGAACACGAGAACATCTGGTCCAAGGTGACCTGCCCCGAACGCCTGACCCAGTCCGGCCCGCCGGGTTACGACGACGTGGTGCCGTTCGCCCGGCGCCTGGTCGATACCTTCCCCGATCGCGTGCTCTGGGGCACCGACTGGCCGCACCCGAACCTGAAGTCGCATATGCCCGACGACGGGAAGCTCGTGGACCTCATCCCGCGCATCGCCACCACGGCGGAACTGCGGCAAAAGCTGCTGGTGGATAATCCGATGCGCCTATACTGGGGCGATTGACAAAGGAACCATGTGACCGACTATAGCGAAGCATTCAAGGACATACCCGGCACCGTCATCTTCGACGCCACCCAGTCGCGCCTGGGCTATCACCTCAACATGTTCTGCATGGCGCTGATGAAGGCGGAACAGCGCGAGGTATTCAAGGCCGATGAGCGGACCTTTCTGGCGAACTTCCCGATGACCGAAGAGCAACGCCAGGCGGTGCTCGATCGCGACTACAACCGCATGATCGCGCTCGGCGGCAACATCTACTTCCTGGCCAAGATAGGCGCCACCGACGGCTTCTCCTTCCAGAATCTGGCATCGAAGATGACCGGGGCATCCGAAGACGAATACCGCGACATGATGATCAAAGGCGGTCGACCGGCCAAGGGCAACCGCAGCAAGTCGGAATGGGAGCATCATGGCTAAAATCATCGCAGGTGTCGGCTGTTCGCATGTTCCCGCGATCGGCGCGGCAATCGACCTGGGCAAGACCGGGGAAGCATACTGGCAACCCTTGTTCAAGGGCTTCGAGTTCTCCAAGCGATGGATCGCGGATGAAAAGCCCGATGTAGTTATCCTGGTCTACAACGACCATGCCTCGGCATTTTCCCTGGAGATGATCCCGACCTTCGCCATCGGCTGCGCGGCGCAATTCCAGCCGGCCGACGAAGGCTGGGGACCGCGCCCGGTGCCGGTGGTTCAGGGCCATCCGGAACTGGCCTGGCATATCGCCCAAGCGACGATCCTCGATGAATTCGACATGACCATCGTAAACAAGATGGACGTCGATCACGGCCTGACCGTACCCCTTTCGCTGATGTTCGGCCAGCCCGAGGCATGGCCGTGCCCGGTGATTCCGCTGGCCGTCAATGTCGTGCAGTATCCGCCGCCGACGGGCAACCGCTGCTACCAGTTGGGGCGGGCGATCAGGAAGGCCGTGGCCTCATTCGATCAGGATCTAAAGGTCATGATCTTCGGCACCGGCGGCATGTCGCACCAGTTGCAGGGCCCGCGCGCCGGGCTGATCAACAGCGAGTTCGACCGGCGCTTCCTCGACAAGCTGACTGCTGATCCGGACGGCCTCGCGCGTCTCCCGCATATCGAATATGTCCGCGAAGCCGGCTCGGAAGGCATCGAACTGGTGATGTGGCTGATCATGCGCGGCGCCCTCGAAGAGAAGGTGCATGAACGCTACCGCTTCTATCATGTGCCGGCATCGAATACCGCCGTCGGCCACATCATTCTCGAAAATCCCCGCTAATCAATGTAAGGAGCCCTTCATGAAAGTCTGTCTCGCCGGCGCCGGTGCGTTCGGCACCAAACACCTCGATTCCATCGCCAAGATCGACGGCGTCGAGGCGGTCTCGCTGGTCGGCCGCGATCTCGACAAGACCCGCGAAGTCGCCAAGCGCTATGGCATCTCCCACGTCACCACCGATCTTGCCGAAAGTCTGGCGCGGCCGGACATCGACGCCGTCATCCTGTGCACCCCGACGCAACTGCACGCCGCCCAGGTCAAGGCCTGCCTCTTGGCGGGCAAGCATGTCCAGGTGGAAATTCCGATGGCCGACAGCACGGCCGACGCCGAGGAACTGGTGCGACTGCAGAAGCAGACAGGGCTCGTCGCCATGGCCGGCCACACCCGGCGCTTCAATCCCAGCCATCAGTGGATACGCAACAGGATATTGGCCGGCGAATTGAAGATCCAGCAGATGGACGTGCAGACCTATTTCTTCCGCCGCAGCAACATGAATGCCGCCGGCGGGCCGCGCACCTGGACCGACCATCTGCTCTGGCATCACGCCTGCCATACCGTCGATCTGTTCCAGTACCAGACCGGCGAGACCGCAGCCCATGCCCACGCGTTGCAGGGGCCGATGCACCCCGAACTGGGGATCGCCATGGACATGGCGATCCAGATGAAGGTGCCCTCGGGCGTCATCTGCACCCTGTCGCTGTCATTCAACAACGACGGGCCGATCGGCACCTTTTTCCGCTACATCTGCGACAACGGCACCTACATCGCCAGCTACGACGATCTGTTCGACGGCAAGGGCAACAAGATCGACGTCTCCAAGGTCGATGTCTCGATGAACGGCATCGAACTGCAGGACCGCGAGTTCTTCGCCGCGATCCGCGAAGGCCGCGAGCCGAACTCCAGCTTCGCCAAGGTACTGCCCGCTTACCAGACGCTGGGTCGGCTCGAACTGGCCCTGGCCGAGAGCGACTGAAGATGCGCAGGGTAGGGCCGTTCCAGGTCTCGGCGCTCGGCTTCGGCTGCATGAATCTGAGCCACGCCTACGGCGTGCCGCCTGCGCCCGAAGTGGCGGAGGCGCTGCTCCTGTCGGCATTCGAGCGCGGCGTCAATTTTTTCGATACCGCCCCGCTCTATGGCTTCGGCCTCAACGAGCAACTGGTCGGGCGGGTGATGAAGCCCCACCGTTCGGAGATAATCCTGGCCAGCAAGTGCGGCATCAGCGGGGTGAACGGCAAAAGGGTGATCGACGGCCGTCCCGAAACCCTGAAGCGCACCTGCGAGGATAGCCTCAGAAACCTGCAGACCGAGGTCATCGATCTGTATTACCTGCATCGCTGGGACAAGCAGGTGCCCGTCGAGGAGAGCATAGGCGCGCTCGCCGATCTCGTGCGCGAGGGCAAGGTCAGGGCTATCGGCCTGTCGGAAGTGTCGGCGCAGACCCTGCGCCGCGCGCACGCCGTGCACCCGATCGCGGCGGTGCAAACGGAATACTCGCTATGGACGCGCAATCCGGAGATCGCCGTGCTGGCCGCCTGTCGCGAGCTGGGCGCGGCCTTCGTCGCTTTCAGCCCGTTGGCGCGCGGTTTCCTGACGGCCAAGCTGCGCGATGTGTCGACTCTCGAAGCCCGCGATATCCGCCGCGCCATGCCGCGCTTCCAGCCCGAGAACTACGCCGCCAATCTCCGCCTGCTCGACGGCTACCAGAAGATCGCCGCCGAGGCCGGCTGCACCCCGGCGCAACTTGCGCTGGCCTGGCTGCTCGCGCGCGGCGAAAACATCGTGCCGCTGCCGGGCACGGCCAGCATCGAGCATTTCCAGGAGAACCTCGGCGCACTCGAGGTCGCCCTGAGCACGGCTATCCTGGCTCGGCTCGATGCGCTGATCAACCAGGAGAGCGTGGTCGGTCCGCGCTACAACGAGGCGAACCGCGCCGAGGTCGATACCGAGGAATACTGATCGGATCAGCTACGCGGTCTTTTCGGCCTCGAGCTTCTTCAGCATCTTGTTGCGCACCAGATTCCAGAAGCGGCCGTATTCCTGCCAGACGACATTGGCGGCGACCTCGCTCTCATCCATGAAGGTGATCGCGCCATCGGGTCCGGCCAGGATCTCGGCCTGGAATTGCATGCGCGCATTCTGTTCCAGGTAAACGCTGCGGCCTATCGCGATTGCCAGGCTCTCGCCGACGACGACCGCGCCATGCCCGCGCATCAGCGCGGCGGGATGCTTATCGAGCTTTCTCGCCAGAGACTCGCCGAGATAACTGTCGCGTACCAGCATATCGGTGCCCGCCCGCGCCTCGCGGATTTCCCAGTTGGGAACACCGAGGCCGATGAAAGCCGACATGTGGAAGATCGGCTGCAAGGTGGTGTTGGTGCAGCTGAATGGGATCACCGAAGGCGAGTGGTTATGCACCACGGCCATCACCTCCGGACGCAGCTTGTACACCTCGCCGTGTATGAAACGCTCATTGACCGGACTGCGCCCCTGGGCATCGACCGGCTGGCTGTCCATGTCGAACTCCATAATGTCGGCTTCGGTGACCAGTTCGGGCGCCACCGAGCGCGCCATCCAGAAGCGCTCGGGATTGCTGGTCGAGCGTACGCTGATATGACCATACGCATCGATGATGCCGTGCTCGGCAAGGATGCGATAGGCGATTACCAAATCCTGAAACATGCTCATGCTCGTTCTCTCCAGTGAAAGTTCTGTTTAGTCGACGACGATCTTGCCGCGTGTCACGACCTTGGACCACATCGCCAATTCTCGCTGCAGCAAGATACCCAGCGCCTCGGGTTTTCCGCCCGCCGGATCGATGCCCTGCTTGGCCATTGCCTCCTTCATTTCGGGCAGCGCCAGGAGACTGTTGATCTCTGCATTCAATTTATTGATTACCGCGGGGGGCGTGCCGGCCGGGGCCAAGACTCCATACCAGGTCGCCACCAGCATGTTGCCATAGCCCAGTTCCAGCAGCGTCGGCACTTGCGGAAACGAAGCGGCGCGTTCGCGGCCCATTACCGCGAGCATACGTATGCTGCCGCTCTGGACAAACGGGGTCGCGGTCTGCAATGACACCACGCTGGCCTGGACATGCCCGCCGATCAAGTCGTTGGTGGCGCCGGCGCTGCCCTTGTAGGGAATATGGACGATATTGATGCCGGTTTCCTGCTTGAACAATTCCATGGCCAGGTGCTGCGAACCGCCCGTGCCGGGTGATGAGTAATTCACCAGGCCAGGTTGCTTCTTGATCTGCTCGACAAATTCCCGCACGTTGTTCGCGGGGAACTTGCTGTTCACGACCAGGGTCATCGAACTCGTCCCGAGCAGGGACACCGGCGCAAAGCTCTTGAGCGGATCGTAGGGCAGCTTGGGATTGATCGCCGCCAGGGTACTGAACGATGTCGCCGCGAAGAGGAAGGTATAACCGTCGGGCGCGGCCTTGGCCGTGGCGGCGGCACCGATGATGCCGCTCGCGCCGGTCTTGTTGTCCACCACCACCGGCACGTTCCAGTGCTGCGAAATCCTGACGCCGAGCAGGCGCGCCAGGACATCGGCCGTAGTGCCCGGCGTGTAGGGCACGATGAACTGGATGGCCCGGGACGGATAATTCTGCGCCAGGGATAGCGATGGCAGGGCCAACGCGCCCAGCAACGCGACAAACAATCTTAACGGTATCATCGGATCTATCCGTTTCCTCGGGATGGCCGGCGCCGGCTCATTTCAGTTTGAAGACCTTCTCGGCATTGGTCTGAAAGAAGCGCTTCTTGTCGTCGGCGTTCATCTTCATGCCATCGAGCGACAACACCTCGTCAGCGGAGTATTGGTAAGGATAATCCATCGCATAAAGGACACGATCGACACCCAGTGTCTCCTGGGTGAAGCGGATGGCCGGCTCCCAGGCCATGCCGCTATTGGTGATGTAGAAATTCTCGCGCAGGTAGTCGCTGGGTTTCTTCTTCAGTGCGCGCACCGTCTTGTAGCGGTCGGACTTCACCGTCGCCTGATGCATGTAGTCGAGCCGGTAAGACCAGAACGGCAGCGCCTCGCCCATATGACCGATGATCATCTGCAGTTTCGGGAAGCGGTCGAACACCCCTGCGGTGATGATGCGCAGGGCATGCAGGCCGGTCTCGACGCCGAAGCCGTAGATCGCGCCATCCAGGCCGCACTCCAGGAAGGGCTGGATCATGTTGCGCGGAGGCGTATTCGGGTGCAGATAGATCGGCGTATCGTTGGCCTCGGCGGCCTCGAATATTTCCCAGAATTTCGGGTCGGACAAATACTCGCCATGCGTGTGCGAGTTGATGATGACGCCGGTCAGGCCGAGTTGGCCGATGCCGCGCTCGATTTCCTTGGCCGCCTCGCGGGGATTCTGCGGCGCCACCGCGACCATGCCGGAAAAGCGCGTGGGATGGCGGCGCACCGCCGCCGCCAGTTCGTCGTTGGCCACCTTGGCGAATGACACCGCGGTGTCGCTATCCATGATCTGCACGCCGGGCGAGGTCAGGGCGATGATCTGCCGGTCTATGCCGGTCTCGTCCATGTGCCCCAGCCGGACCTGGTCGAGATCCGAGAGGCAGCGAATGATATGCCTGGCCCGATCGCTTTGGCTGCTCATGTAAAAACCCAGCAGGCTGACGAAGCCGGGATCGGGGTCCTTGCCGGCCAGGATCTTGCGGTAGATGTCGAACATTTCCTTGGGCGCAAAGGCTTCTTCGGTGGCGATGCGCTGATAGTCGGGATGGGGTTTGATCATGATTGTGACTCCTTGATAGGGTTCTGGAAAATTCTAACCTCGCCGTCTTTCACCTCGGTTCGGTATACCTGTAGCGGCACGGAACAGGGTGCGCCGACCGGCTTGCCGGTGGGCACATGGAACGCGCCGAAATGCAGACTGCACTCGACCACATCGCCGTCCAGCTCGCCGGCGGAGAGGCTGGACAAGCCGTGCGTGCAGGTATCGTCGGTCGCGTAGAGCCTGCCATCGATGTTGTAGAGGGCAATCGCGCGACCGCCGACCTCGAATCGACGGATAGCATTAACCGGCACATCGCCGATGCCGCAGACGAGGTATTCGGTCTCGCTCATAGGCATCACAGGATGAAGCTGACCGAGCCCAGCGAGCCCAACTCGTGGGCATCGAGCAGGACGCGGCGCTCGCGGATCAGCAGGCCGAGGTCAGCGCGCCGCAGGACGTAGCGATACTGGCCGACGTATTCGCGAACGCGCTCATGGCGACGAAAACGGTAGCAGATGAAATTGGCGGTGACGACCAGTTCGCGATCCTGCTGTTCGACGATGCGCACGTTGGAGATGAAGCGTCGGGTGCGCGATTTCGGAAATTCCGCGTGGCAATTCGGATCCATGACGCGGATCACGCGCTGGCGGATCCGTTCGGCATTGTCGGCAATGGTAAAGAGCGTAGTACGATGGCTCCCCTGCGGGCAGTCGTTGGACGGCACCAGGTATTCGGCGTCATCCGTAAGCAGTTGCAGCCACTCGTCGAGCTTCCAGGAATCGAGCAACTCGGCCTCCGCATAGAGGAAGTCCTCGACCTGCGCCCGGGTCAGCGGAATCGGAAGGCTATCTGTGATCGCCATCATTTGCCCACCATCAGCTGGTTCCAGTGCCGCCAGAAGGTTCTCAGGTGGTGTTCGTCGCTGTTCAGCTGTGGCTCGTCCTTGGCCTTGCCCATGCCACGGGACATTTCTGACCACGGGTCGTCCTGCCAATTGGCGAGTCCCTGCTGGACCTGTTCCAGCACCTCGACGTCGTCGGGCGTGGCGAAACCACCGGGGCCGTAGAAAGTCAGGAAGGCATCGAGGCGCCGCGCGCGCGCCGACTCCGTTTCTTCCACCGGTCCGGCAGCCCAGGCGGTGACATGCATCCGCCCCGGTCCTTCGGGAGAGAAGGTGCGTATGGTCACCGACGATCCGTCGTTGATCACCAGGTTGGGAAAGATCACCAGATTGCGGTTGGTGTCCGCGACGCGCGTCGCCCGCGCCTCGCCCAGACGGCGCACCAGTTCGCCGCGAATTTCGTCGATTTCCGGCTTAGCCGCTTCGCCATAGAGCGGGATCCAGTGCGCCACCGGACGCCCGCGAAAGTTAACATTGTCGGTCGTGAAGTGGCCATTGCCCAGATCGATGGCATAGCCCTTGGTCGGCAGTATCAGTCCCGCTTCCTTGGGCGGTTCGATCACCACGCCCGAGTTGCGCATGAAATTGAGCCAGGTCGAGTGGGTCGTTGGTAGGTGGTAGTCGTCAACGCTGTTTTCGACCATCAGCTTCCAGTTCGCTTCGACGTCGTATTCCTGCGTGCCCGCGATCACCTCTATCGTACCCGACGGCGACTGGTCGAAAACCAGGTCGATGTAGTCCGTCGCGGCGCCCAGGTAGTCGACCAGCGGCTCGACATCCGGATCCAGGCACATGAACCACAAATCCCGATACGCCTCGAAACGCGCCGGGTGTTTGAGCCCGAGCTCGCTCTTCTGGAAGCATTCGCTGTAGGCATCATCACCCGGCACGCGCGCGAGCGACCCGTCGTTGCCGTAGCTCCAGCCGTGATAGACGCAGAAGAAACGCCGCGCATTACCCTGCCGCTCCGTGCAGACGGTTGCACCCCGGTGCCGGCAGGTGTTGAAGTGACAGCGCACGACGCCCTTGGCGTCGCGGCAGAAGATCACCGGACGACCCGCCACGCGCCGCGTGACGAAATCACCCGGATTGCGGACTTCGGAACCGTGTCCGACATAGATCCAGCATTTGCCGAAGACCCGCTGCATTTCCTGGCGGAGGATCTCTTCCGAGACGTGAACCTCGCGGTTCAGCATGAACACCTTCCGCTCCTGGTCGTCGATGATGTACTGCACTTCCCCAGCCATAGCAGCGCCTCTAAATCCCGTCAGATTGATAAATCGTTAGGTAAGTATAATTTAAATTGTGGCTATATTGCAGCTAATATGGGATTCTCGCACAAGTGATGCCCTTAAAACGGGAAGCCGGGATCCGGGATCTTGGGTACAATGAAACAGAGCCGGTAATATTAATTATCCGACAATGCGGGATTATAGATACAACGATGCGCATGGAAACAGCGAACTCGCAAAGCAGCCTGAAGAGAATGATTTCGGTCCTGGATCTGATCGAACAGAGTAGCGGCGGCCTGAGCTTCGACCAGATGCTGGAGACGCTCAAGCTCACGCGCTCTACCCTTTATCGCTACGTCAAGATCCTCTCCGAGGCCGGACTGGTCACCTCCCTGCCCGAACTGGGTTATACCCTGGGCCCGCGTGTGGCGGAACTCGACTACAGGATGCGCAGCCAGGACCCGCTGATCGTCGCCAGCATCCCGGTCATGAGCGAACTGGCGCGCACCGTGCCAGGCGTGGCCTTGCT
>CAILCO010000035.1 GCA_903832735.1 uncultured Sterolibacterium sp. | reverse complement strand
TAGCCACGAAATACCTCGCAAATTATCTCGGTTGGTTCAGGGCGCTCGACCGGTCGCCGCGATTCAGCCCGGATCCCGTGCAGTTGGTCGCTCTCGCCGTCAGGGTATGAGTTCAACAACATCATTCGCTAAATGAGCCATATATTAATACCCAGTAAAGCCATGCCAATAACAAGGTTGCTAGAATGAAGATTCGCCCATCATGCTCCTCCGCACCTCATGACACCGGACTTGCAAGGCCCGCTGGCCGGCGTGCGCATCATCGACCTGACCACGGTGGTGATGGGTCCCTATGCGACGCAGATACTCGCCGACCTTGGCGCCGACGTGATCAAGGTGGAATCCTTCGCCGGCGACAACATGCGCCAGGTCGGGCCGATGCGGAACCCGGGCATGGGGCATATCTTGCTCCACCTCAACCGCAACAAGCGCAGCATCGTCCTCGACCTGAAGCAGTCGGCAGGACGAGACGCACTACTCAGGCTGACCGCAACGGCCGACGTCTTCGTCTACAACGTCCGGCCCCAGGCCCTGACCAGGCTGGGCCTAGCCTACACGGAGATGGCGAAAAGCAATCCGCGCATCATCCATGTCGGCTGCTTCGGTTACGGCCAGGCCGGTCCCTACGCCGCCCAGGCCGCTTATGACGACCTGATCCAGGGCGCAATCGGCGTACCCTGGATGCAGGCACAGCAAAGCGGCCATGAACCGCGCTACACGCCGATCACCCTGGCCGACCGGGCCACCGGTCTCAATGTCGTCAATGCCGTCACCGCGGCGCTTTATAGCCGTGAGCGCAACGGCCGGGGCCAGGCGGTCGAGGTGCCGATGTTCGAGTCCCTGGCCCAGTTCGTTTTGAGCGACAACATGGCCGGGAAGAGCTTCGACCCGCCGCTGGGCGAAGCCGGTTACCAGCGCATGCTGGCGCCTGATCGCCGCCCCTATGCCACCTTGGATGGACACATCTGCTTGCTGGTCTATAACGACGCTCAGTGGCAGCGTTTCTTCGCGGCCATCGGCCAGGCCGAACGCTTTGCCCGCGACCCGCTGTTCTCTTCGCACGGCAACCGTGCCGCGCGGATCCGCGAAGTCTATGCCTTCGTCGCCGAGGTGATCGCCGGGCGCAGTAGCGCGGAATGGCTGGAGATCCTGGCGGCGGCGGACCTGCCGGTGTCGCGGATGAATTCCCTCGACGACCTGATCGACGACGAACATCTGGCCAGCGTCGGCTTCTTCACCTGGCGGGAACATCCCAGTGAAGGACGGATACGCGAAATGGGTGTGCCCAGCACTTGGTCCGGCACGCCGCCGAATAATTCCCGACCGGCTCCACGCCTGGGCGAACACGGCTGCGAAGTGCTGCGCGAAATCGGCTACAGCGACGATGAAATCGCCGCATTGCGCGATGCCAATGTCACAAACCAGGCGAATCCGTAGTATCGTGCGAAACTATTACAAAATATTTCAAACGGGGGAGGAGACAAATGAAAATCCGCGATCCGCAGGATTTCTGGGCCGGCGTGATGTTCATCGTTTTTGGGGGAGCGGCGATATTTTTCGCCCGCAGCTATGCCTTCGGCAGCGCGGCGAAGATGGGGCCGGGCTATTTCCCGTCGGTATTGGGTGGCATCCTGATCGCCCTGGGCCTGTTCACTTCGCTGCGCGGCCTGGTCTTCGCCGGACAGCCGGTCGGCCGCTTCAACTGGAAGCCGCTGCTCTATGTCCTGGGCAGCATCATGCTCTTCGCCTTCGCCTTGCAGAGCCTGGGCCTGGTGGTGGCGATCTTCGCTTTGATCGTCGTCTCGGCGCTGGGTGGACATGAGTTCAAGCTGAAAGAGGTGCTGGCCCTGGCTTTGATCCTGGCCGTCGGTTCGGTGGCGATATTCAACTACGGACTGCAACTGCAGTTCCCGATCGGGCCCTGGTAGGAGAGATCATGGAAATCATCAGCAACCTGATCCTGGGCCTGGGCGTCGCGATGACGCCGATCAACATGCTCTACTGTTTCTTCGGCGTGCTCCTGGGCACCCTGATCGGCGTCCTGCCGGGAATAGGACCTGTGGCCACGATCGCCATGCTCCTGCCCGCGACTTTCGCCCTGAACCCGGTCACGGCCCTGATCATGCTCGCCGGCATTTATTACGGCGCGCAATACGGCGGCTCCACTTCGGCGATCCTGGTCAACATCCCGGGCGAGACCTCCTCGGTGGTGACCTGTCTCGACGGTTACCAGATGGCGCGACAAGGCAGGGCCGGCGCGGCGCTCTGCGTCGCCGCCCTGGGCTCCTTCTTCGCCGGCTGCGTCGCCACCGTGGTGATCGCCGGCTTCGCGCCGCCCCTGGCCGAAGTCGCGCTGAAATTCGGCCCGGCCGAATACTTTTCCCTGATGGTAATGGGCTTGGTGGCGGCGGTGGTGCTGGCCCACGGTTCGCTGATCAAGGCCATCGCCATGATCGTGCTCGGTCTGCTCCTTGGCCTGGTCGGCACCGACGTGAATTCCGGGGTCTCGCGCTTCGCCTTCGACATAGCAGAACTCTCCGACGGCATCGGCTTCGTCATCGTCGCGATGGGCGTGTTCGGCTTCACCGAAGTCATCGTCAATCTCGAACTGAAGGAAACCCGCGAGGTCTTCTTCAAGAAGGTCAGCGGACTGTGGCTGACCAAGGCCGACTTCAAGGCGGCGACGCCGGCGGTGCTGCGCGGCACCGTGATCGGCTCCATCCTCGGCATCCTGCCCGGCGGCGGAGCGCTCCTGGCCTCCTTCGCCGCTTACTCGTTCGAGAAGAAGGTATCGAAGAACCGCGCCAACTTCGGCAAGGGTGCGATCGAGGGCGTGGCAGCGCCGGAGTCAGCCAACAATGCCGGGGCCCAGACCTCGTTCATCCCTCTTCTGACCCTGGGCATCCCGTCCAACCCGGTGATGGCACTGATGGTCGGGGCCATGACCATCCACGGCATCCAACCCGGCCCGCAGATCGTCACCAACCAGCCCGAACTGTTCTGGGGCATGATCGCCAGCATGTGGGTAGGCAATCTGATGCTGGTGGTGCTCAACCTGCCGATGATCGGCATGTGGGTGAAACTGCTGACCGTGCCCTACCGCATGCTCTTCCCGGCGATCCTGCTGTTTTGCGCGATCGGCATTTACAGCCTGTCGAACAGCAGCTTCGATATTCACCTGGCGGTAATTTTCGGCCTGCTCGGCTATGTCTTCGTCAAGCTCTCCTGCGAGCCTGCGCCCCTGCTCCTGGGCTTCATCCTGGGACCGATGATGGAGGAGAACCTGCGCCGCGCCATGCTGCTCTCTCGGGGAGACGCCACGGTGTTCTTCACCCATCCGATTTCCCTGGCCATGCTCGTCGCCGCGGGCATCATGCTGCTCATCGTCGTAGCGCCCGCAGTACGCAAGAAGCGCGAGGATGTGTTCGTCGAATAGGAGATGGGGTTAAAATAGCGGCCGCTTACGCTTACCCATTAATTATTACTATCTTTGAGGGAACACCCATGCTGCGCAGTTTATTTCGCATACTTCTCGCAGCGCTCGCAACACTCGCGGCTGCCAGCCTCTGCCAGGTCACTTATGCGCAGAGCGGCGGCCGGGCCTGGCCGACGCAGACTATCAGGTTGATCGTGCCGTTCACGCCGGGCACCGGCATGGACACGATAGCGCGGATCGTCGCGCCGAAACTCGGCGAGCGCCTGGGCCAGGCGGTGATCGTCGAGAACAAGGCCGGCGCCTCCGGCAACATCGGCGCCGATGCAGTCGCCAAGGCGGCGCCCGACGGTTACACCCTGATGGTCGGTGCGAACACCATGCTGATGGCCGCCAATCTGTACAAGAGCGTGCCCTTCAATCCGCTCACCGATTTCGTACCGATCTCGCTCGGTGCATGGGGTACGCTGATGCTCGCGACGATCCCGAAGACCGGGATCGTCAGTGTCGCCGATCTGATTGCCAAGGCGAAAGCATCACCGGGCAAGCTTACCTACGGCTCGCCCGGCATCGGCACGCCCCACCACATGGCCATGGAACTGTTCAAGGATCTCACCGGCACCGACCTGTTGCACATCCCCTACAAGGGCAGCGCCGGTGCCGTCGTCGACATGCTCTCGGGCTCAATCGACCTGATGTTCATCCCCATTCACGTCGGCATGCCCTATGTCAAGGCGGGCAAGCTTAAGGCGCTCGCGGTCGGCAGTCCGAAGCGCCACCCGATGGCGCCCGACCTGCCGACCTTGCAGGAACTCGGCATCAAGGGCGCGGAAGTGGACATGTGGTACGCCTTCCTCGCGCCCAAGGGCACGCCGGCGCCGATCGTCGCCCGGTTGAACAGCGAGTTGCGGACTATCCTCGCGCTGCCCGAGGTGAAGAGCGCCTTCGAGAAGCAGGGGCTGGACGCGGCGTCGAATTCCAGCGCGGAGATGGCTGCGCTGATGAAAAAAGACTATACCCGCTGGGCGTTGATCATCAAGAAGAACAACATCAGCGCTGATTGAGGCGACGCTGTTTGCTTCACCTGAAGGAGACCTCCATGCGCCTTGTCAGAACGCTGTGCGCCGTCTTGCTCTGCCTCGCCGCAACGCTGGCATTTGCCCAGGCTTATCCGAACAAGCCGGTCAGGCTGGTGGTACCCTTCCCGCCCGGCGGCACCACCGACATCCTGGCCCGCTCAGTCGCCCAGAAACTCTACGAGGCCTGGGGCCAGCAGGTGCTCATCGACAACCGCCCCGGCGCCGGCGGCAACATCGGCACCGAAATCGTCGCCAAGGCGGTGCCGGACGGTTACACGCTGCTGATGGGCACTGTCGGCACCCATGCCATCAACGCCAGTCTTTACTCCCGGCTGCCTTTCGATCCGGTCAAGGATTTCGCCCCGGTCACTCTGGTCGCCTCGGTGCCCAACGTCCTGGTGGTGCATCCGTCCTTGCCGGCTAAATCCGTGAAGGAATTGATCGCACTGATCAAGGCCAAACCGGGCGAACTCACCTTCGCCTCCTCGGGCAACGGCACGTCGATACACCTCGCCGGAGAACTGTTCAAGAGCATGACCGGCACCACGATGCTGCACATACCCTATAAGGGCAGCGCCCCCGCGCTCACCGACCTCCTGGGCGGCCAGACCAACATGATGTTCGACAACCTGCCCTCGTCGATACAGCATATCAAGTCCGGCAAATTGCGCGCACTGGCGGTGACTTCCAGCCACCGCTCGAGCGCCCTGCCCGACGTGCCGACGGTCGCCGAATCCGGCGTCCCCGGCTTCGAGGCCAGTTCCTGGTTCGGTGTGCTCGCCCCGGCCGGAACGCCCAGGGAAATCGTCAACAAGATCAATGCCGACATCGTCAAGGCCTTGAGTGCGCCCGAAATCAGGGAACGCCTCTCGGGCCAGGGCGCCGAACCTGTCGGCAACACGCCGGAACAGTTCGCCGCCTACATCAAGGCGGAATCCGCCAAGTGGGCCAAGGTGGTGAAGGAATCGGGCGCGAAGGTGGATTAGCAGAACATGTCGGCATGAATGCCGGCCTACAACATTTTTCTTGGAGATATCGATGGGAAATATACAGTGGTCAGGCGGCGTCGAGCATTGGACCAAGAAGGGCGACATCAAGCTGTTTCTCTGGGAAAAGCCAGCATCGGCCAAGGTCGCTCCGGCAGGAACGGTGCTCTTCGTCCATGGCTCCTCGATGGCCGGCCAACCGACCTTCGATCTGCATGTGCCGGGGCGGCCTGATTCATCGGTGATGGAGTGGTTCGCAGCGCGTGGCTTCAACACCTGGTGCATGGACAACGAAGGCTACGGGCGCTCCGACAAGCATCGGAATATCAACTTCGACATCCCCAACGGCGCTGACGACCTGGCCGCCGGCAGCGAATATATTCTAAACAGGACCGGCGACAACGGACTGCTGGTATATGGAATTTCCTCCGGCGCGCTGAAGGCCTCCTTGTTCGCACAACAGCACCCCGAGCGGATTGCCCGGCTGGCACTCGATGCCTTCGTCTGGACCGGCGAAGGCAGCCCGACCCTTGCGGAGAGAAAAAAGAAACTCGCCGATTTCCTGGCAAAGAACCGCCGTCCTATCGATCGCGCCTTCGTCCATAGCATCTTCAACCGGGATCATCCGGGGACGGCCGACGACAATACCATCGAGGCGTTCGCCGACGCCATCCTGACGCTCGACGATTCGATGCCGACCGGCACCTACGTCGACATGTGCTCGAAGTTGCCGCTGGTCGATCCGGCGAAAATCCTCGCCCCGACGATCATGCTGCGCGGAGAATACGACGGCATCGCAGGCATGGACGACCTGATCGCCTTCTTCAATCTCCTGCCCAACATGGACAAGCAGTTCAGCGTCATGTCGGGCATTTCCCACGCCAGCTTCCAGCAGAAGAACTATCTGCGGGTCTACCATATCCTGCATAGTTTCTTCACGATGCCGCAATCGTTTTACCCGGACTGAGCATATGAAAACCCGTTCGCTGATACTCGGTACCCTGCTCTCGCTCATGGTCGGCACGGTTGCCGCCGAGACCTATCCGAGCCGGTCTGTGAAGATCATCGTCCCGTTCGGACCCGGCGGCTTCACCGACGTGGTGGCGCGCGTACTCGGTCAGAAACTCACGGCGGCCATGGGCCAGGCCTTCGTGATCGAAAACAAGCCCGGGGCGGGATCGACCATAGGCACGACCGCGGTCGCCAAAGCCGACCCGGACGGCTACACGCTGCTGATGGTATCGACGACGCATGTGATCAGCCCCTGGATCATCAAGGATCTTCCCTATGATCCGATCAAGAGCTTCAGCGTCGTTTCAAAACTCGCGGATTCGCCTTACGTGCTGCTGGTCAACCCGCAAAAAATTCCTGCCCGCAACGTCAAGGAATTCATCGCCCTGTCCAAGGCCAAGCCAGACAGCATCCACTACGCTTCCTCGGGCAACGGCAGTTCGCAGCAGTTGATGGGCGGCCTCTTCGTTTCGCTGACCGGGGCGAAACTCAAACATGTCCCTTACCGTTCCAGCAGCATGGCAATGCAGGATCTCCTGGCCGGATTTGTCGAAAGCAGTTTTGCCGGCGTATCCAATGCGCTGGCCCAGATCCACGCCGGCCGACTGAAGGCGCTTGCCGTCACCACGGCCAAGCGCAGCCCGCAACTGCCCGACGTCCCGACCCTACAGGAAGCCGGCGTGCCGGGCTACGACGCTTCGGTCTGGCTGGCGCTGTTGGCGCCGGCAGGAACGCCCAGGGAGGTCGTCAATCGCTTGAATGCCGCGGTCGCCCAGGCGCTGCAAACAGCCGACTCGAAGAAGGCGCTCGCAGCTGTCGGCGTCGAGGTCAGCGTATCGACGCCGGAAAAGATGACCGAGTATATGTCCCAGGAATATGCGCGCTGGGGCAAGGTCGCCAAGGACAGCGGCATCACGGTGGATTAATTCCCCGGTCGGGCTTTCCGGTGTCTCCTTCGCAAGGCCGACCTACGAAAGGGTGGTAGCAGCCAGGTAGGCGCGGACCGCCGCGCTGTCGAGATAGTAATGGCAGAGCTCCTGCTCTCCAGCCGTCAAGACCGGCACTCGTTCGTCGTAGCGCGCCAGCAGCACCGGATCGGCATCGACATCGAGCACTTTCAGTTCGAAGCCGAACTCGCCGCGCAGCAATTCCAATGCGGCCCGCATGTCATCGCAGAGATGGCAGTAGCCCCTGCTGTACAGGGTCAGGATGGGCAGCGCAGGAACCGCCATCGCCATCCCATAGTCCCTATTTTCCTTTGATCGTCAGGAACAACTGGTTTTCGCCACGGCGCACCAGGAGGGTCAATGACGCCGCCTTGTCCGACTGGGCTAACAGCTTGTTGAACTGTTCGACCGTCTTGATCTCGGTCTGCGCACCCTTGCTGATCAAGGCCAGGATGATGTCGCCGGGACGCAGATCGGCTTGCCCGTTCTTCAGTTCCTCGACCACCAAACCATAGTTCAGCTTGAGTTCCTTCCTCTGCTCGGCCGTCAGTTCCGAGAGCACCAGTCCCAGGCGGTTAGCGGCGGACGGCGTTACCTGCCGGCCACCCTTGCCGGTACTCTGCGCCATCTTCTCCTCGGTTATTTCGCCGACAGTGAGCGGCAGATCGCGGGCCGAACTCTTGCGCCAGACCTGCACCGTCACCCGGCTGCCGGGCTTGGTGGCGCCGACAATACGCGGCAGATCGCCGGACTGGTTGACCGTCTTGCCGTCAAACTTGAGGATGACGTCGCCCGCTTCCAACCCGGCCTTGTCGGCGGGCCCGCCCTTCTCCACCGAATTCACCAACGCGCCCGCCGGTTTGGTCAAGCCGAAGGATTCGGCCAGTTCCCGGGTCAACTCTTGGATCACCACGCCGATGCGGCCTCGGCTGACCCGGCCGTTGCTTCTCAACTGGTTTTGCACTTCCATCGCGACATCGATCGGTACCGCGAAAGCCAGGCCCATGTAGCCGCCGGTGCGACTGTAGATCTGGGAATTGACGCCGACGACTTCGCCTCTCATGTTGAACAGCGGACCGCCCGAATTGCCGGGATTGATCGCCGCGTCAGTCTGGATGAAGGGCACGAAATTCTCATCCGGTAAAGAGCGGCCCTTGGCGCTGACGATGCCGGCAGTTACGCTATTCTCGAAACCGAAGGGCGAGCCGATGGCGATCACCCATTCGCCCACCTTGAGCTTGTTCGGATCGCCCAATTTGACCACCGGCAGGCCGGTGGCATCGATCTTGATCAGGGCGATATCCGTGCGCTTGTCGGTGCCGAGCACCTTAGCCTTGAACTCACGCTTATCGGTAAGCCGGACCAAGACCTCGTCGGCGCCCGCAACGACATGGGCATTGGTCAGGATATGGCCCTCGGCGCTGACGATGAAGCCGGAGCCGAGCGACTTGCTCTGGAATTCCTGCTGCGGAACGCCTGGTTGCTGGGGGAAAAAACGGCGGAACAATTCGAACGTCGGATCATTCTCGTCGAAGGGCAACTGCTGCGAAAAACGGTTGCCGCGTATGGTTTGAGTCGTACTGATGTTCACCACGGCGGCACCCTGCCGCTCCACGAGGTCGGTGAAATCCGGAAGAGCTTGCCCCCGGGCCGTCAGGGAAAGCAATGCCAGCGCGAGCGGCAGCAGGATTTTTCGAATCATGGGTAAGCGTCCTCTGGGTGGTTGATAACAGAGCTTTTTGAAGGGCAGCGACGACAAAAGTTCCTGGGGCGTGTTCTCAGGGTGATTTTCTTTCGATGCCGTCGCCGAACTTCTTCAGCGTGGCCTGCGGCACTTCGCCCATGATGACCAGCAGGTTTCCCCCGGCGATGCGGCTGTACACGTTGGTCGCGCCCATCGTCAGCATGCCCAGATCTTCATGCGCGCCATCGCTGCCAAGCGTCTCGATGAATACCGAGATCGCGGCCAGACCATCGGAGAATACGACGTGGCTGCTGTCAGCCGCCCCCGGACCGGTGCTGCGCTTCATGTCCGCGATCTTGCTGAAGCCGGGCAGGGTCACCTTGAACAGCCAGGCGGCATCTTCGCCATGACGGAGGGTGGCGCGCACATCGCGCACCTGCCAGGCTTTGCTCTGCGCTTCGTATTTGGACCTGAGCGCCTCACGCTCGATCGTGCCGCCGATCTGCAAGTGGGTAAAGGTAAAAGTCTCGACCAGCTCGCCGCGCTCGTTCACCAACCCTGCCTTGAGCAGCAATCCGGAATTAACGTCGACCCATAACTCATGGCCGTAGCGCAGTCCGTCCTTGGGTAGAAGCAGGATGGCCTGGCTCTCGCGCTCGGCGACGCGGCCGAGAGTGCCCTTGCGGATCACATAGTTCTCCGCAAGCCTGCCCATGGCCGCCGGCAACAGCGCCGGAAAACTGCGCCGCTGGCTGTTTGTTTCAACGATCAGGGTGCGGCTCTCCGGCAGATAGCACTGGACTTCATCGTTGCGGCGGAGCACTTCGCGCGGACTGCCATCGAGCACTTCGATGCGCTCCTGCTCGCTGCCGGGACCTACGAGATGGGTGATGCGGGAAGTTTCGGACAGCGCGCCGTTGTGAAATACGAAGGTTCCGCTGTAATTGAGTTTGTGCGCCGCAGTCACGATGCGATCTAACCAGTAGCGCGCATCCTGCTGCTGCGCCGCAGCTGGCAGGCAGTAGCTAAGCAGACAGCAAACGCTGAAGACAAAACAGCGTTTCATTTCGCGGCGCTGTTCAAAGCGACGGAAACGCTACGTACATAGGAAGTTCCACCCTGAATGCGATTGGCCGGCGAGTAGGTTTGATGGGCGACGAAATATTCCTGCATCCGGCGGTTGGGTTTTTCCACCGCCGCCGGCTGGGCCGAAGCGAGCGCGGCACCCTGACCCTGGAGCGGCAACGGGGCATGGTCTAGGGCTAGCCAGGCAACCACTGCGATACCGGCCGCGGTCGCGGCGATGGCCAGGGTGGAAGGCGCCAGATCGGCGATCCGCCGGCCTGGCGGCGCCAGCACCACCGGCTCCTGCTCCAGATCGGACATCACCCGGGTCACGAAATCCCGCCCCGGGCCTGCGACTCCTCGCAGTGTGTCGCCGATCAGCTGGTAGCCATCCCAGGTACTGCGCAATTCACTGTCATCCGTCATCGCGGCAATCATGGCCGGATGCCGATGCGTCTCGAGTTCGTCGTCGAGAAATGAGGAAAGTTCGGATTTCATGTTGTCACCATATTGTCACCATATTGTCACCTCGTGTCACCTCGGAGCGCCTCTAAGATCTTCGTTACCAGCGTTTATCTAACCCGGGTTCGAGGAGCGGCTGCAGTTTCGCGGCGATCGCCTCGCGGGCGCGGAAGATGCGGGAACGCACCGTACCGATGGGGCAGTTCATGATCTGCGCGATCTCCTCATAGCTCAAACCATCGATTTCGCGCAATGCGATCGCCGTGCGCAAGTCCTCGGGTAATTCGCTCATCGCGGCATTCACGGTATTGCCGATCTCCTTCGACATCAATATCCGTTCGGGCGTATTGTTGTCACGCAATTGCTCGCCATCCTCGAAGTCCTCCATTTCCTCACTGTCAAGGCCGGTGCTGGTCGGAGCACGGCGACCCTGCGCGGCGAGGAAGTTCTTCGCCGTGTTGATGCCAATGCGGTAGAGCCAGGTATAGAAGGCGCTATCTCCGCGGAAACCGGGCAAGGCACGATAGGCCTTGATGAAGGCTTCCTGCGCAACATCTTCGACTTCCGCAGGGTCGCGGATCATCCGTGACAGAAGGCGTATCAACTTGCGTTGATACTTTGACACAAGCAGGCCAAAAGCCTGCTTGTCTCCCCGCTGCACACGTTCGACCAGAACCTGATCGGCTTCGCGTTCTCCCATTGAGATTTATTGTTCGAGTCCTGAGATTTTCAGTATACCCGATGCCTAAATCACCTTATGGTAAATCCCGCAAAACCTGTAAAACCACCAGAAGCCGTCGCTGGCAACAACCGACAAATAAAAGACAGCATGGTCGCGAAATGGTTCAGTCGCGAGCAGGGACATTTCAGCGACGGCGGAAAACGCAGCAGCACACGTGATATAGTTTTACCCCTTTTTCACTGACAGTCCCATGCACAATTTCGATGTCCTGATTCTCGGCAGCGGGCTCGCCGGCCAGTCCCTGGCGCTGAGGCTGGCGGACCATCGCCGGGTGGCCCTGGTCACCAAGAGTGCGCTCGAGGATTCCGCTTCGGGCTGGGCCCAGGGCGGTATCGCCGCTGTGCTCGACAGCACGGACACAGTCGACGCCCATGTCGCGGACACGCTCACCGCCGGCGCTGGACTGTGCAACCCTGCAGCCACCCGTTTCGTCGTCGAACATGGCCGTGCCGCGATCGACTGGCTGATTGAGGAAGGCGTGCTGTTCACCCGCGACGAAACGTCGACGCTGGGTTACCACCTGACACGCGAGGGTGGACATAGCCAGCGGCGCGTGATCCATGTCGCCGACGCCACCGGTTCGGCGGTCCAGGAAACCCTGACGCAGAAGGTGCGCCGTCACCCCAATATCAGCGTCTTCGAGCGCCACATCGGGATCGACCTGATCACCGGCGCCAAGATCCGGCAGCCGCAACACGGTTGCCTCGGCGCCTATGTCCTGGACATTGACGGCGATCGAGTGCTGACCTTCTCGGCGGCGCAGACGGTGCTTGCCACCGGCGGTGCCGGCAAGGTCTATCTCTACACCACCAATCCCGATACCGCCACGGGAGACGGCATTGCCATGGCCTGGCGCGCCGGCTGCCGAGTGGCCAACATGGAGTTCGTGCAGTTTCATCCGACCTGTCTCTACCATCCGCAAGCCAAGTCCTACCTGATTTCCGAAGCGATGCGCGGCGAAGGCGGGATTCTCAGGCTGCCCGACGGCAGCCGCTTCATGCCGGCGCACGACCCGCGCGCCGAACTGGCGCCGCGCGATGTCGTCGCCCGCGCCATCGACTTCGAAATGAAGAAGCGCGGAATAGACTGCGTCTTCCTCGACATGACCCACAAGAGCGCGGATTTTCTAATCGAGCATTTCCCCAACATCCATGCGCGCTGCCTGGAGCTGGGCATCGACCTCACCCGCGACCCGATCCCGGTGGTACCTGCGGCGCACTACACCTGCGGCGGTGTGATCACCGATCTCGCGGCGAGGAGCGATATATCCGGCCTCTATGTCGTCGGCGAAACCGCGTGCACGGGTCTGCACGGCGCCAATCGCCTGGCCAGCAATTCCCTGCTCGAATGTCTGGTGTTCAGCGAGGCGGCGGCGAAGGATATTCTCGCGGCCCCACCGGGACAGCGGCCGCAATTGCCGCCCTGGGACGAGAGCAGGGTCAGCGACGCCGACGAGGCGATCGTCATCTCCCACAACTGGGACGAACTGCGCCGTTTCATGTGGGATTACGTCGGCATCGTCCGCACCAACAAGCGGCTGGAGCGCGCGCAGCACCGGATCCGCCTGCTCGAACGCGAGATCGACGAGTACTACGCCAACTTCCGGGTCAGCAACGATTTGATCGAACTGCGCAACCTGGTGCTGACCGCGCACCTGATCGTCAGCTGCGCCCAGCGCCGCCACGAGAGCCGCGGCCTGCACTTCAGTCGCGATTACCCGGAAATGCTGCCGCGCGTCCGCGACACCCGGCTCAAGCCGCCGCGGCCGCGCTGATCCTTACTCGGCCCTGGCGACGCACCAGCGCAGCCAGAGCCGGAGCAGGCGAAAGTCCTCCGCGCTCAGTGCGTCGGGCAGCAGCACCAGCGCTTCGCTGCCCTGCGAATGGCGGAGCAGCAAGATCACCAGGAACGACGTGACCGTCGTCTGCGGATGGATGCGCGCCTCGCCGCCTGATCCGTCCACCCGCGAGAATTCCAGATGGCCATCGTCCTTCAGGATCAGGCAGCGAATCCTGCGACTTCCGGCCTGCCGAAACAGTTGCCGTCCGGCCGAGGCGAGAATCGCCGCGAGCAGGACCAGCTTGAGCCACCACGGGATCGTTATGAGCCAGACGACGGCAATCGCGCAAAGATGCACCGCCGCCAGCAGCCAGCCCAACCGGCAGGGCGGCCGCAAGGCCAGCATAAGAGGAAGAATCACGGGCTTTGCACAGCAGCCGCCCGCGGCAATTACATCCGGCGCAAGGCCAAAGTGCCGTTGGTTCCGCCGAAGCCGAAGGAATTGGACAATGCGCCACGGATCTCCATGTTGCGTGCGCTGTTGGCGCAATAGTCGAGATCGCAGTCCGCGTCCTGATTGAAGATGTTGATGGTCGGCGGCGAGATCTGGTGGTACAGGGCCAGGGTCGAAAACACCGCTTCGACGCCGCCCGCGGCGCCGAGCAGGTGGCCGGTCATCGACTTGGTCGAGTTGACCACCAGCTTCCTGGCATGGTCGCCAAAACAGCGCTTCACCGCGACCGTCTCGGCCAGGTCGCCGAGCGGCGTGGAGGTGCCGTGGGCGTTGATGTAATCGATCTCGTCCAGGTTCATGCCGGCGTTCTTCAGCGCATTGATCATGCAACGTCGCGCGCCATCTCCGTCGGCCGCTGGCGCCGTCATGTGGTGGGCATCGGCACTCATGCCGTAACCGGCAACTTCGGCGTAGATTCGTGCGCCACGCGCCTTGGCATGCTCGTACTCCTCGAGCACCAGGATGCCCGCACCCTCGCCGAGCACGAAGCCGTCCCGATCTTTGTCCCACGGCCGGCTGGCGGTGGCCGGATCATCGTTGCGGGTGGACAGCGCCCTGGCCGTGGCGAAGCCGCCGACCGCGAGCGGCGTCACCGTCGCCTCGGCGCCGCCGCAGACCATGACGTCGGCATCGCCGTACTCGATGATCCGGGACGATTCGCCGATGCAGTGCGTCGCTGTGGTGCAAGCCGTCACCATCGCCAGATTCGGCCCTTTCAGGCCGAACATGATCGACAGGTTGCCGGCTATCATGTTGATGATCGTGCCGGGGATGAAGAAGGGAGAAATCTTGCGCGGGCCCGCCGCAAGATATTCGTTGTGCGTCTCCTCGATCATCGGCAGACCGCCGATGCCCGCGCCGATATTGACGCCGATACGCTCGGCATTCTCGGCGGAAACCTCCAGGCCCGAATCCCTGATCGCCTGGATACCCGCCGCCATGCCGAAATGGATGAAGGTATCCATGCGCCGCGCTTCCTTCGGCGAGAGGTAGCTCGTGACATCGAAACCCTTGACCTCGCCGGCGATTCTCGCCGAAAAGGCCGAAGCGTCGAAGCGCGTGATCGGGCCGATGCCGGAGCGCCCGGCGAGGATGTTGTCCCAGGCTTCCGGGATGGTGTTACCGACCGGAGAGATAATGCCCAGGCCGGTGACGACGACTCTGCGACGCGACAAGTTGAACTCCAGCGGAAAGTTTGGGGCGGGACTTATTTGACAATCACTTCTTGACGTGGGCACCGACGTAGTCGATCGCCTGCTGCACGCTGGTGATCTTTTCGGCATCCTCGTCGGGGATCTCGCACTCGAATTCTTCCTCGAGGGCCATGACCAGTTCGACGGTGTCGAGAGAGTCGGCGCCGAGGTCGTCGACGAAGGAGGAATCGGTCTTGATCTCTGATTCGTTGACGCCCAATTGCTCGGCGACGATTTTCTTGACGCGCTGCTCGATGTTCTCCATGTGCTGCTCCTTCCCGATTATCGGCTGTGGTGGCAAAAACTTCCGCATTTTAACAGAAACACCGCGACGAAGCCGCGATCAACTCATATACATTCCGCCATTGACATGCAGCACGGCGCCCGTGATATAGCTCGCTCCGGGCCCGGCGAGGAAGGCCACGGCTGCAGCGATTTCCTCGGCTGCGCCGAGCCTGCCGAGCGGGATTTTGGCGAGCAACGATTCGCGCTGGACATCGGCAAGAGAATGGGTCATGTCGGTACTGATGAAGCCCGGCGCGACGCAATTGACCGTGATGTTGCGACTGCCCAATTCCTGGGCCAGCGCCCGAGTCATGCCGGCGACGCCAGCCTTGGCGGCGGCGTAATTGGCCTGGCCAGGATTGCCTGAACTGCCGACCACCGACGTGATGTTGATGATGCGTCCGTGACGCGCCTTCATCATGCCGCGCATGACGCGTTTGGAGAGCCGAAAAACGGCCTTGAGGTTGGTATCGATTACCGCATCCCACTCCTCGTCCTTCATGCGCATGGCGAGATTGTCGCGAGTGATGCCGGCGTTGTTCACCAGGATGCCGACCGCACCGAACTTCTTCTCGATCGCCTCGAACAAAGCCTCGCAGGCCGCAGCGTCGGTGACATCGACCTTCGCCCCCCAACCGATCATGCCTGCCGCGTCGAACGCTTTCTGGACAGCGTCGGCGCCGTCCTCGCTGGTAGCGGTGCCGACCACGGTGGCGCCCGCCCTGCCCAGTTCCAGGGCAATGGCGCGGCCGATGCCGCGCGAGGCGCCGGTAACCAGTGCCAGCTGCCCCGATAATTGTCCCGTCACCTGGCTCACCTGCGTTTCCATCACCATGGCCTTACCCCTTGACGGCCGCCAGCGCCGCTTCGATGCCGGCAAGATCGGCCATCGCCGCGCCGGCCAGACCATCACAGCAGCGCTTGACGAGGCCCGCCAGAACCTTGCCCGGACCGCATTCGAAAACCTGATCGACGCCTTCCGCCGCCAACAGCTGCATCGTCGCCACCCAGCGCACCGGCGAGGCCGCCTGGCGGACCAGGGCGTCCCTGATCAGATCCGGCGCGGCGAGACAAAGCGCATCGACGTTGTTCACCACGGGGATCCGCGGCGGCGAAAACTTCAGCTCGGACAAACGCTGCGCCAGACGCTCCGCAGCCGGCTGCATCAGCGAACAATGGAAAGGTGCGGACACCTGCAGCAGCAACGCACGCTTCGCGCCCATCGCCTTGCAGGCGGCGGCCGCGCGCTCCACCGCGGCGCAATGACCGGCGATGACGATTTGCTCGGGGGCGTTGAAATTCACCGCTTCGACTACCTGCCCCTGGGCGCTTGCGGCGCAGGCGGCCGTGACTGCGGCTGCGTCCAGGCCGAGGATCGCTGCCATCGCACCCTCCCCCGCCGGCACCGCCTCCTGCATCGCTCGGGCGCGCAGTTCGACCAGCGGCACGGCGTCCTTAAAGTCGAGCACACCCGAAGCCACCAACGCGGAATATTCGCCCAGGCTGTGACCAGCCACCAGCGCCGGCTGCGGGCCGCCCCGGGCGAGCCAGAGACGATAGCAGGCGACGCCCGCCGTGAGCATCAGCGGCTGGGTATTCACCGTCTGGTTGAGCGCGTCGCTCGGGCCCTGGCAAACCAGTTGCCAGAGATCGCGGCCCAGGGCATCCGAGGCCTCGGCGAAGGTCTGCCGGATCACCGAACTGTCGCCATAGGCATTCATCATGCCCAGAGACTGTGAACCCTGACCGGGAAATACGAGAGCAAATTTCATAGCAATTCCTTGCGCTCAGAATTTGAGCAGCGTGGCGCCCCAGGTGAATCCGCCGCCGACACCTTCGAGCAGCAGTGTGTCGCCGCGTTCGATGCGGCCGGCGCGCACGGCCTCGTCCAGGGCGAGCGGGATCGAGGCGGCCGAAGTGTTGCCGTGATGGCCGACGGTGACGATGACCTTTTCCGCGGGCAGGGCTAGCTTCTTGGCGGTGGCGTTGATGATGCGGACGTTGGCCTGATGCGGGATCAGCCAGTCGATATCGACTACCGACAGTCCTGCCTGCGCCAGCACCTCTTCAGCAACTTCCTTGAGCACCCTGACGGCAAACTTGAACACCGCCTGGCCTTCCATCTGCAGAAACGGGCGGCCGATCACCTTGCCGCCGCAGATCTGCCCAGGCACCGACAGAATGCCGCTGTGGCTGCCGTCGGCATGAATTGCTGTGGCCAGAATGCCGGGCTCGTCGCTGGCTGCCAACACCGCCGCACCGGCTCCGTCGCCGAACAGGACACAGGTGCCACGGTCGTCCCAGTCGAGGATACGTGAAAACACCTCGGCGCCGACCACCAGGGCACAGCGATGCGAACCGGAACGGATGAATTTCTCGGCGATCGCCAGCGCATAGACGAAGCCGCTGCACACCGCCTGGACATCGAATGCCGCGGCACCGTTCCTGATACCCAGCTTGTCCTGGAGCAGCGCGGCGGCGCTGGGGAATATGAAGTCCGGCGTCGATGTGGCGACGATGACCAGATCGATGTCCCCGGGCTCCTTGCCGGCAGCGACCAGCGCGCGGCGGCTGGCTTCCAGTGCCAGATCGCTGCAGCTGACGTGCTCCGGAGCCAGGTGGCGGGCGTGGATGCCAGTGCGCTCGACGATCCATTCGTCGGAGGTGTTGATGCCGCGCGCGACCAGATCGTGGTTAGTGACCGGCTCGCCGGGCAAATAACTGCCGGTGCCGATGATGCGCGAGAAAATCCTGGCGGAACTCATGTCGCTGCTCCGGAGAGCTGCGCCATGCGCACGGCAATGCGCTCGGGCAAATTGTTGCGGGCGGCCTCGGCGGCGCGCTCCAGGGCATAGCCGAAAGCGAATGCGTCGGCCGAGCCGTGGCTCTTGACCACGACCCCCTTGAGGCCGAGCAGGCTGCCGCCGTTGTATCGGCGTGGATCGAAACGCCGCTTGAAGGAGTTGAGCACCGGCAAAGCCATCAGCGCCGCCAGTCTGGTCAGCAGATTGCGCTTGAATTCCTCGCGCAGCGCCGCACTGATCATATGCGCCAGGCCCTCCGAGGCCTTGAGCGCGACATTGCCGACGAAGCCGTCGCAAACGACCACATCGACCGTCCCCTTGTATATGTCGTCACCCTCAACATTGCCATAAAAGTTAAGACCGCCGCTCCTGAGTAGTTCGCCAGCACGCTTCACAGCCTCGTTGCCCTTGATCGCCTCCTGGCCGATATTGAGCAAGCCGACGCTGGGCCGCTCCTTGTGCTCGAGCGCGGAGAAGAGCATGGCGCCCATGATAGCAAACTGCAGCAGGTGCTCGGGCTGGCAATCGACGTTGGCACCCAGGTCGAGCACGTAGGTGTAGCGATTCAGCGTCGGCACGATACTGGCGATAGCCGGTCGATCGATGCCGGGGAGCGTCTTCAAGACAAAGCGCGAGATCGCCATCAGGGCGGCCGTGTTGCCGGCAGATACCGCCGCCTGTGCCTCGCCGCTCTTCACCAGATCCGCTGCGACGCGCATCGAGGAGTCCTTCTTGGTGCGCAGCGCCGAGGCGATAGGCTCGTCCATCTCGATCATTTCGCTGGCATGGGCGACCCGCAGCCGCGCGCCGAACTCGGCCTGGGCACGCCCGAGCAGGGGCAGCAATACCTCCTGCAGGCCAACGAGGATGACCGAACAATCGGGATCGCGACGCAGGAAATCGAGCGCAGCCGGGACCGTAACCGTAGGGCCATGGTCACCACCCATGCAGTCGATTGCGAGAATAACCGCCATCGAAAAAAAGGGACACGGGACGGCGGTAGCGCGCGAGCCGCGAGAGTTGCAGCGCGCTTATTCCGCCGGCGCGGAAATTACTCGCCCTTGGTCGCGAGGACCTTCTTGCCGCGATAGTATCCGCTCGGACTGATGTGATGACGCAGATGGACTTCACCCGTGGTCGGCTCGACCGCCAGCGGCGGCACGGTGAGAAAGTCGTGGGCTCGGCGCATGCCGCGCTTGGATGGGGACTTCTTGTTTTGCTGGACAGCCATTTCGATGCTCCTTCAATAATCGTTAAAACTACTTCAGCCGCGCCAGGGCCGCGAACGGCGAGGCAGCGCGTCTGTCATGATCGCCGCCTTCGGGCAAGGCGCAGGACTCGTGGCGTGGCACAACCGGCAAGGCCAGCAGCACCTCTTCCTCGATCAACGCGGCCACAGGCTGTTCGGCCAGGGCTTCAACGGCGTCGGCGGTATCGTCCGCGAGAGACTCGTCAGGCCACGGCGCGCCCGGCGGTACCAGCATTACCTGGCTCTTGATGTCCAGCGGCAAGACCAGCGATTCGAGGCAGCGCTGGCATTTCAAGCGCAGTTCGCCGCTCACCTCGACCAGCAGAAACAGCTTGCCAGCATCGTTTCGCCCGCCGCTCAGGCGGCAACTAAGCACCCCGCGTAGATCATCGCCATCATCGGCATCGTCCGCCAGAACATCTGCCACACGCGGCAAATCATTCACCGCCAATTGACCGACCAGATGCCTACCTTCCCGGGCGAACGCGAGGCTGTCGATGACTATCCCGACGATCTGCTTCATTTCCTGTCGCGACATAAACCGCTAATGATATTATTTTTCCCTTTTCCAGTCAAAGCGAACCCATGCCTGCCCAGACCGCCCACCTCCCACGCCTAGTACTAGCCTCGACCTCGCCGTTTCGGCGGGAACTCCTGGGACGGCTGCAACTGCCCTTTGAGGTCGCCGCGCCCGACCTGGACGAGACCGCCCTGCCTGGCGAGGCACCGGCCGCGACCGCTGAACGGCTGTCGCTGGAAAAGGCAAGAGCGGTGGCGGCGCGCTTTCCCGACGCCCTGATCATCGGCAGCGATCAGGTCGCGTACCAGGGGGAACGCGCTTACGGCAAGCCAGGGACGCGGATCAACGCCATCCGCCAGCTCCAGGCGATGCGCGGGAAAATTGTCATCTTCCATACCGGCCTGTGCCTGCTCAACGCCGCCAGCGGCCAGGCGCAGGTCTGCGGCGTGCCGACCGAAGTGCGCTTCCGGGACCTCTCGGATGCAGAGATTGAGCGCTACCTCGATCGCGAGGATGCCCTGAATTGCGCCGGCAGCGCGAAATCGGAAGGCTTGGGGATAGCCCTGCTCGAATCCCTGCGCGGCGACGATCCCAACGCGCTGATCGGCCTGCCGCTAATCGCGCTATGCCGGATGTTGCGCGCCGAAGGGGTCCCTTTGCCTTAGAAATTAATGCAAGGTCATCCGGGTGAAGGCATTGGCCAGACTTTCGGACATGTTCGCACCGAACTGCCTGGCGAATTTCTCGGCAAGATTCTGCTTGACCGTGTAATCGCGGACGTCCTCCGCCTTGATGATCTCGCGGGCCACCGAATCGACGGTGCCATAGGCATCGGCCAGGCCCATGTCGATGCTCTTGGCGCCGGTCCACATCAGGCCGGAAAACATTTCCGGCGTTTCCTTGAGCCGCTTGCCGCGCCCCTTCCTGACCACGTCGATGAATTGTTGATGGATATCGTCGAGCATCAGCTTGGCGTGAGCCTTTTGCAGCGCATCCTGGGGCGAGAACGGATCGAGGAAGCCCTTGTTCTCGCCAGCGGTGAGCAGGCGCCGCTCCACACCCAGCTTTTCCATGGTGCCGGTGAAACCGAAGCCGTCCATCAGCACCCCGATCGAGCCGACTATGCTGGCCTTATCGACGAAAATCTTGTCGGCAGCCGCGGCAACGTAATAGCCGCCGGAAGCGCAGATGTCCTCGACCACCACATAGAGCGGGATATTCGGATAGCGGCCGCGCAGCCGCTTTATCTCGTCGCTGATGATGCCCGACTGCACCGGGCTGCCGCCCGGGCTGTTGATGCGCAGGATCACGCCTTGCGTGCCCTTGTCCTCGAAGGCGGACTGCAGGCCGCTGATGATACGTTCGGCGCTGGCATCGCCCTTGGCCTGGATCACACCGTTCAGTTGCACCAGCGCGCTGTGCTTCTTGCCGTCGCCGAGTCTTTCCGCGGAGTCGCCCCAGTCGATGACATAGGCGAAGATCACGGCGACATAGACGAAGCCCACGAACTTGAAGAAGATGCCCCAACGGCGCCGCCGGCGCTGTTCCACGAGCCCGTCTAGGGCGATCTTTTCCAGGACGCTGCGTTGCCATTGAGTATCGTTCTGCGGGGCTTCCATCGAGGTCATGCCTTCAAAATAATCTGTCCGTCAATTTCAAGGACGGCGACAGGCTGCAAGCCTTTGCCGTTGCACTTGCCGCCCAAACAGCGGCCGCTATCAGGGCAATAGAGCGCGCCATGGGTCGCGCAGATCAAGTATAAACCGGAAGTATCGAAAAACTCGCCGGGTTGCCAGTCCAGTTCGATCGGCACATGGCCGCAGCGATTGACGAAGGCATGCACGACACCCCGGTGGCGAACGACGAAGCAGGGCTCCGGGAGGCCATGACGATCGATGCTGAAGCGCACGCCGCGGCCGCCCTCGACGACATCGGCGCCACTGCAGATCAGCCGTGCAGATTCAGCCATGCCTGCATCTCGGCGACACTGCTGGCGCAATAAAGCGGCTGCTCGGCCAGCAGTTCCGCGCGCGGATGGGCGCCATAAGACACGGCCAGGGCCGCTACGCCGGCGTTTTGCGCCATCTTCAGATCGTGCGTGGTATCGCCGATCATCAAGGTCTTATCCGGCAGGACGGCAAACTCCTCCATCAACTCGTGGAGCATTTGCGGATGCGGCTTGGATGGACAATCATCGGCGCAACGCGTGGCCCCGAAGTACGCGCCCAACCCGGTCGCCGCGAGCGCGCGGTCGAGTCCCCTGCGGCTCTTGCCGGTGGCCACGCCAAGCAGATAGCCGGACTGTGTCAGTTCGGCCAGCAGCGGGGCGATGCCCGCGAACAGCGCCAACTCGCTGTCGCCGGCCAGATAATGGTGGCGGTAGCGCTCCGCCAGGGCGGGATAGCGTGTCGGATGAAGATCGGGCAAAGCGTTCATCAGCGCATCGTTCAAGCCCAGGCCGATAATGTGGCGCGCCCGCGCGTCGGTGGGCGGCTCGATGGCTAGATCCATGCAGGCGGCCTGGATCGCGGCAACGATCGTGGCGGCCGAATCCATCACAGTACCGTCCCAGTCGAAGACGATCAATTCAAAGCGCTTCAAGTTCTCTCCTTTGGCCAAAAACCAGCTTCTCGCGGCCACCCAGGCAGACCAGAAAATCGTGCAATTCCTGCGGCAGTTGCGCCTTGAGCGAAATGGGCAACTCCGTCAGCGGGTGGCTGAAGGACAATTGCCCGGCATGCAGGAACATCCGTTTCAATCCGAGCTTCTGCAACTCCCTGTTGAGCGGGAAATCGCCGTACTTGTCATCCCCTGCCAGCGGAAAGCCCAAATGAGCGAGGTGCACCCGGATCTGGTGAGTGCGACCGGTCTTCAGTTCGACCTCGACCAGGCTGAAATTCTCCCACCGTGCCAGCAGTCTGACGATGCTGTGTGCTTCCTTACCTTCGTCGGCGACGCTGACGCGCCGCTCGCCATCGGCGTTCAGGTACTTCAAGAGCGGCAGCCGCACATGCTGCAGGACATTCGTCCAGCGTCCCCTGACCAGCGCCAGATAGCGCTTGTTGACCGCCCCCTCGCGGAACATGTCGTGCAGCCGGGTCAGGGCGGCGCGCTTCTTGGCCAGGATCAGCAGGCCTGAGGTTTCCCGGTCGAGCCGGTGCGCCAACTCCAGGAAACGGGCTTCCGGTCGCTGCCGCCGGATCTGCTCGATAACCCCGAAACTCACGCCGCTGCCGCCATGAACGGCGACGCCCGAGGGCTTATTCATGACCAGCAGCGCCTCGTCCTCGAAAGCGACGGCGAACTCGCGCGCCGGAATAGCCACCGGCAAGGGCTTCTCGGAGATGCGGATCGGCGGCACGCGCACGGCATCGCCGATCTTGAGACGGTAGTCGGGGCCGATCCGGCCACGGTTCACGCGCACCTCGCCGCTGCTCAGGATGCGATACACATGGCTCTTCGGCACGCCCTTGCAGACCCGCAGCAGAAAATTGTCGATACGCTGGCCGACCGCCTCCTCACCGACTTCCAGCCAAGTCGCGGAATCTTTGCTTAAGCCATTCATTTGCAATATACTGTTTCTCAGTTTGCCGTCCTGCGGCAAGCGTGCCCGGCGGTCCGAAGTGACGTCGGCGGCGCGCCAGGGACGTTGCCGGTAGTGCTTCCGCCATCTTCAGCCATCTATTGGCCTAAGCGAGCCCAAGCGAACCGTCATGAAGCAGGCATACGGCCCAACGCTTCGATCGCCGGGATCCCGCAGGCTGGGAATTACCCGAGGCGCCCGAGCCGCCAGCCCGTCGGCTTTGCGAACTCCACAGGTTTTCTCGCTCACCCGAAGTAGCGATGTTACTTGATTTGCGCGCACAGAGCACCGCATGAATACCGGGCTCCGAGTTGGCGGTTCGCCGTTGGACTCGGAGCATGCTTTAAGAAGACGAACCCGAGTTTGCCCAAGGACATCACCATGATCCAGCAATACTGATTCGTTCCGCCCGGCCAATCGCCGGGCATCGGTTTGTCCTGCCCGTGCAGTGCGCGCGGGAGCAATAAATGAAACGCATGTTATTCAATGCGACGCAGGCCGAGGAACTCCGCGTCGCGATCGTCGATGGTCAGAAACTGGTTGACCTCGACATCGAATCGGCCAACAAGGAACAACGCAAAGGCAACATCTACAAAGCCGTCATCACCCGCTTGGAGCCCAGCCTCGAAGCGGCATTTGTCGAATATGGCGCGGAGCGCCACGGCTTCCTGCCATTCAAGGAAGTCGCCCGTACCTATTTCAAATCCGACGGCGACCCGGGCAAGGCCAGGATTCAGGACGCCCTGCATGTCGGCCAGGAACTGATCGTCCAGGTTGACAAGGACGAACGCGGCAACAAGGGTGCGGCCCTCACCACTTTCATTTCGCTGGCTGGCCGCTATCTCGTGCTGATGCCCAACAACCCTCGCGGCGGCGGTGTTTCGCGTCGCGTCGAGGGCGAGGATCGCCAGGAACTGCGCGAGATCATGGACCGCCTCGAAGTCCCGGCGAGCACCAGCCTGATCGCGCGCACCGCCGGCATCGGCCGCAGCTTCGAAGAACTGCAGTGGGATCTGAACTACCTGCTGCAACTCTGGGGCGCGATCGAGGGCGCCGCCAATTCGCAAAAGGGCGCGTTCCTCATCTACCAGGAATCGAGCCTGGTGATCCGCGCCATTCGCGACTACTTCACGGCGGACATCGGCGAAATCCTGATCGATACCGACGACGTCTTCGAGCAGGCGCAGCAGTTCATGGCGCACGTGATGCCGGGCAATGTCTCCCGGGTCAAGCGCTACAGCGACGACGTGCCGCTGTTCTCGCGCTTCCAGATCGAACACCAGATCGAGTCGGCCTACTCGCGCCAGGTCACCCTGCCGTCCGGCGGCGCCATCGTCATCGACCACACCGAAGCACTGGTCTCGGTCGACGTCAACTCCGGTCGCGCCACCAAGGGTGCCGACATCGAGGAAACCGCCTACAAGACCAACCTCGAAGCCGCCGACGAGACGGCGCGCCAGTTGCGCCTGCGCGACCTGGGCGGCCTGATCGTGATCGACTTCATCGACATGGAAAGCACGCGCAACCAGCGCGAAGTCGAGAATCGGCTGCGCGATGCCCTGCACTTCGACCGCGCCCGTGTCCAGACCGGCAAGATCAGCCGCTTCGGCCTGCTCGAACTGTCGCGTCAGCGGCTGCGCCCGGCGCTCGCCGAGACCAGCTACATCCCCTGCCCGCGCTGCAGCGGCACCGGCCACATCCGCAGCACCGAGTCCTCGGCCCTGCATATCCTGCGCATCCTCGAAGAGGAGTCGATGAAGGAGAACACCGGCGCCCTGCACTGCCAGGTGCCGGTCGACGTCGCCACCTTCCTGCTCAACGAGAAGCGCGTCGACATCGCGAAAATCGAGATGCGGCACAAGGTCAATCTGGTGCTGATTCCCAATATTCACCTCGAGACGCCGCAGCACCAGATCGTCCGTCTGCGTCACGACCAACTCAACCTGGAAGAAGTCACCCTGCCCAGCTACAAGATGGTCGAGATGCCCGCCGAGGAAGGCTACATCACGCCCTCGGCGCAGACCGACGCGAAGCCGGCACGCCAGGAAGCCGCCGTCAAGGGCATCGCGCTCGGCCAGCCGGCGCCTATCGTCGAACCTAGGGTCAAGGAAGCACCGGCACAATTGCCGGCAGCCAAACCGCGCAGCCTCTGGAGCACGATCGTCTCCTGGTTTTCCGAGAGCAAGGCCGAGCCGACGCCCGCAGTATTGACTGCCGAGCGGCCGCCGCGGCGCGAAGCCCGACCCGACACGCGCGGCGACGCCCGGCGTGGCGGCAGCGGCAACAGACCCCGCCAGGGCGGTCGGAACGAGCGTCCGCCGAGAAGCGAAGCGCCGGCGCAGCCGGAGAAGAGCGAAAAGGCGGAAAAACCGGAGAGCCAGAGGGAACCGAGGCGCGGCCGCGGCGAGAAGGAACGTCCAGCCGGCGAGGCGAAGGAGCAGCGCGAACCGCGTGAGGCGAAGGAGCCCAGGGAACCCAGGGAGCCGCGCCCGCCCCGTCCTCCGCGCCAGCAAACGGTCGAGCCCGTCGCTGCGGAAACTCCGGCAGTAGCAGGCGGCGAGGCGCCGGCAGAGGAAGGCAACCGCGCCCGTCGCGGCCGGCGTGGCGGCCGCCGCGAGCGGCGCCCGGAAGATGCCGGCGTGACGCCTGTTGCAGCCGAAACCCCGGTCCTGGTCGGCGAAGTTGCGCAGACAGAGCAGACAGCGCAGGCAGAGGTCGTCGCGACGGAGACCGCAGCCGCCCATGTTGCCGACTTCGTCCCGGAGACGGCCGCATCGCCAGCCCTGCCGGTTGCAGCAGAACTAGTGCCCGCACAACTGCCGGTGAGCATGGAACCTTCCCTGCATCCCGTGGTAGCGGCAGAGCCGGCCATTGCGGCAAAGCCGGCAGCGCTGCCCGAAGCCGTCGCGGACCTCCCTGCCGAAGCGGCAGCGGCTCCCGCCGCCGTGCCGGCGCCAGTCGCGCCTCCGGTTGCCGTCGCAGCGCCGGTCGCAGCGGTTGACCTGACGGCCTCGCTGCAACAGGCCGGACTGCAACTGGTCGAGACCAGCAGCGACAAACCACGCCCCGCCGCGCAGACCGCTGCGCCAGCCCAACCGCTGGGACGCAAGCCGCGCCCGGTCGTGGTGATTGCCGACGAACCGCTGCAGATCGTCGAGACCAAACAGGGTTGAGCTAGGGCGTGTCCTAACGATCACCCCACGGGTTCAGGCGACTCGTGGGGGTCGGCACCGAAAGCCTGGCGGCGTAGCCGGAACAATTCGTCGCGGGCCGCAGCAGCCTGTTCGAACTCGAGATTTCTGGCATGCTCCTGCATCGCCTTCTCCAGCCGCTTGATCGCCTTCGCCAGATCCTTGGCGCTCATCGTGTCGTAATGCGACTGCAGTTCCGCCGCCTTGAGTTCCGTGGCGGCGCCTGCGCTGTCGTAGATGCCGTCGATCATGTCCCTGATACGCTTCGTAACCCCCATCGGGGTGATCCCGTTCGCCTCGTTATGGGCGATCTGCTTGGCGCGGCGTCGGTCGGTCTCGCTGATCGCCCGGCGCATTGAGTCGGTGACCTTGTCGGCATAGAGAATGGCCGTGCCGTTGATATGGCGCGCGGCGCGCCCTATGGTCTGGATCAGCGCGCGCTCCGAGCGCAGAAAGCCCTCCTTGTCGGCATCGAGAATCGCCACCAGGGAGACCTCGGGGATGTCCAAGCCCTCGCGCAGCAGGTTGATGCCGACCAGGACGTCGAATACGCCCAGACGCAGGTCGCGGATGATTTCGACCCGCTCGACGGTTTCGATGTCCGAATGCAGGTAGCGCACCTTGACGCCGTTATCGGCATAGAACTCGGTCAATTGCTCGGCCAGGCGCTTGGTCAGCGTGGTCACCAGGACGCGCTCGCCGCCAGCGATACGCCGCTTGATTTCGGAGAGCAGATCATCGACCTGGGATGAGGCCGGGCGGATCTCCAGCGCCGGATCGACGAGACCGGTCGGACGCACCACCTGCTCGACCACCTGGGCCTGATGCAATTGCTCGTAGTTGGCCGGCGTGGCAGAGACGAACACCGTCTGCGGCATCAGTTTCTCGAACTCGTCGAAGCGCAGCGGCCGATTGTCCAGCGCCGAGGGCAGACGGAAGCCGTAATCGACAAGGTTCACCTTGCGCGAGCGGTCGCCCTTGTACATGCCGCCGACCTGCGGGATGGTGACATGACTCTCGTCGATGAACAGCAGGGACTGCGGCGGCAGGTAATCGATCAGGGTCGGCGGCGGCTCCCCCGGCTGGCGCCCGGAAAGGTGGCGCGAGTAGTTCTCGATGCCCTTGCAGAAACCCAGTTGTTCGAGCATCTCCAGGTCGAAGCGCGTTCTCTGCTCGATGCGCTGGCACTCGACCAGTTTCTGGCTGCCCTGGAAAAACTCGATGCGTTCCCGCAACTCCAGCTTGATTTTCTCGATCGCCCGCAGCACCGTGCTGCGCGGCGTGACGTAATGGCTGGAGGGATAGACGGTATAACGGAGCAGTTTCTGCCTGCCGTGACCGGTCAGCGGATCGAACAGCAGCAGGGATTCGATCTCGTCGTCGAACAGGGTGATGCGCAGGGCATGCTCGGCATTCTCGGCCGGGAAGACATCGATGACATCGCCGCGCACGCGATAGACGCCGCGGGAAAACTCGATGTCGTTGCGCTCGTACTGCATCTCGGTCAGGCGGCGGATGATATCGCGCTGGGAGAGCTTCTCGCCCTGGCGCAGATGCAGGATCATGGTGTGGTAATCGACCGGATCGCCGATGCCGTAGATCGCCGAGACCGTGGCGACGATCACGCAGTCGCGGCGTTCCAGCAGCGACTTGGTCGCGGACAGACGCATCTGCTCGATCTGCTCGTTGATGCTCGAGTCCTTCTCGATGAACAGGTCGCGCGAAGGCACATAGGCCTCGGGCTGATAGTAGTCGTAATAGGAAACGAAATACTCAACCGCATTCTCCGGGAAGAACTCGCGGAACTCGGCATAGAGTTGCGCCGCCAGCGTCTTGTTCGGCGCCAGAACCAGCGCCGGCCGCCCGGTGCGGGCGATGACATTGGCCATGGTGAAGGTCTTGCCCGAACCGGTGACGCCGAGCAGCGTCTGATACATCAGGCCATCCTCGATGCCTTCGGCCAGTTTGGCAATCGCCGCGGGCTGATCACCTGCCGGGAGAAAAGGCTGATGCAGGCGGAACTGGCTGTCAGGATAGGTGATCGCCTCAGACAAACTCATTCCCCTGACTCAAATTTGGGCGTGGACTTACGCCATCGCCGCATTCACGGTTAAAATATTGCACTGCGCAATCGAACGTTCCGCGACGCATCGCGACCAACCCTGGAGTGTATATGAGCTCATCGACGAATTCTTCCATTTTCGCTGCGGTCGAGATGGCCCCGCGTGACCCGATCTTTGGTCTGACCGAGGCCTACAACGCCGAGACCCGAGCGAACAAGGTGAATCTCGGCGTCGGCGTGTATTACGACGACAACGGCAAGGTGCCGCTGCTCGCCTCGGTCAAGGCTGCGGAAAAAGCCCGCGTGGACCTGCTCCTGCCGCGCGCCTACCAGCCGATCGAGGGCCTGGCCGCCTACAATCAGGCAGTCCAGCAGTTGCTCTTCGGCGCCGACTCCGCGCTGATTGCCGACGGCCGCGTGGTGACCATCGAAGCCCTGGGCGGCACCGGCGCCCTGAAGGTCGGCGCGGATTTCCTGAAGCGCCTCCTGCCCTCTGCGACAGTCTTCATCTCCGATCCGAGCTGGGAAAACCATCTCGCGCTGTTCGAGTCCGCCGGCTTTCCAGTACAGAGCTACCCCTACTACGATGCCCAGACCCGGGGCGTTAATTTCGCCGCCATGAAGGCCACCCTCGAAGGCATGGCAGCGGGCGCCATCGTCGTGCTCCACGCCTGCTGCCACAATCCGACCGGCGCCGACCTCTCCGAAGGAGAATGGCGCGAGGTGGTCGATGTCGTGCGCAGGCAAAAACTCGTCGCCTTCCTCGACATGGCCTATCAAGGCTTCGCCGAGAGTATTGAGGCGGACGCGGTCGCGGCCCGGCTGTTCGCGGCTTCCGGCCTGACCTTCTTCGTTTCCAGTTCCTTCTCGAAATCCTTCTCCCTCTATGGCGAGCGCGTCGGCGCCCTGTCGCTGGTGACCGCCGACAAGGCAGAATCGGCGCGGGTGCTCTCCCAGGTCAAGCGCGTGGTGCGCACCAATTATTCCAACCCGCCGACCCATGGCGGCGCAGTCGTCGCCGCGGTGCTGAAGAGCCCGGAATTGCGCCAGATGTGGGAAGACGAACTGGCCGGCATGCGCAGTCGCATCCGCAACATGCGCCAGGGTCTGGTCGACAAGCTGAGGGAGAACGGCGTGCTGCAGGATTTCTCCTTCATCAAGAAGCAACGCGGCATGTTCTCTTATACCGGCTTGAGCCCAGCCCAAGTGGAGCGCCTCAAGGCCGACTACGGCATCTATGCCTTGAGTACCGGCCGCGTCTGCGTCGCCGCAATCAATTCGCACAACATCGACTACGTCGCCGAGGCCATCGCCACCGTACTCAAGGGCTGAAGCCGGCGGGCTGAATTATCTACGCGCGCTGCGCGTCGCCGAGAGTTGCGGTGACGCCAGCGTGCCGGCAATCTGCAGCGAGGCATTGAGCCCGGTGGCTGATCCTCGCAGATCCAGTTCCATCTGCCCCTTGAGCCGCGAGTCGGCGCCGATGTCGAGAGCGCCCGCAGCCTGCACCAGGCCCGAATCGATCTTCAGCCGGCCAAGATGCCAGGCGTTATTATCGAGTTGCAAGGTGCCCGAGAATCGCTCGTAACGGGTAGAACCGCCGCGGGTCGGGCGGCCGCTGCGCGCAGCTTCCACAAGATCGAAGCGATTGACCAAGCCGCGCTCGGCCAGGAATTCCCCGTCGATGCGCAGCTTGTCGCTCAGTTGCGCGAAATCTTTCGCCTGCGACTCGAGGTGAAATTTTCCACCGACATTTCCCTCCATCGAAACTTCGGGATTGAGGGCCGCCATCAGCAGACCGGCGCTGACGCGCGTCAGCCCGATATCGGCACGGAGGCTGGGCGCGGCAGACCAGTCGAACTGCACCGTGCCGTCGATCAGGCCGCCATGGATCCTGCCGGTCAGCTTCCGCAGTAGCAACCGATCGGCAGTGATTTCGCCCTGAGCTTCGAGAGAGTCGAAGTTCAGATCGGCCTTGAACGGGATCTTCAGGGCGTTGCCGAGGACCGACAACCGGTAACCCGCCGTCGCCGGCTCGGCTTCCAGATTCAGGTTGCGCCCGGCATCGTGCAGCTGGATCTTGTCCACGCCGCCATCGGCGCGCATCCTGACCTCGCCGCTCAAGCCGGACAGGCGCGCATCCGCGACTTCGACGGAAAGCCGCTCGATCTCCACGCGACGCAGCAGCAGGCCCGGCTGGCTACCCGGAAGAGGATCAAACCAGTGCGCGCTGGCCATTATCCCCGGCCGACGAAGCACCAGATCTTCGAGCCGCGCATGGCGGATCACCCATTGCGCGCCCGACAACGAGATCAACTCGGGAATCACCCGTATCGCCTTGACCTCGGCGTAGGCAGTGGCACCGACCGAGACGCCCAGCAGCGTGATGTTCGGATAAGGCAGAAAGCTGAAGCGCAACTCGGCTATTTTCGCCTGATCTCCCAGGGCGGCGCCGAGGCGCTGTTCGATCTCGGGACGATAGCGATCGTAGGGAAAAAACATCGCCAGCAGCAAGGCGCAGCCCAGGAGCAACAGCAAGCCGCGGACCAGCAGCCCCGGCCAGGTCATGACCCGGCGCGGGCCGCGGCGTATCGGTCTGAGCTTGACCGGGGCGAAGTCGTCCTGATCGGTCAAGGTTTCGTAAGCCCGCCGGAAAGCTTTCTCTTCCCTCTTCGCCCTTTGCCGCTGCCGCCAACTGGAATACTTTCCGCGCAATCGCATCAGCCAGTTCCCTGCTGGCGGCTGACCGGCGGCTTGCGAGGAGTTGACGGTGTCCGCCTGCTTATCCATTGCGCTGAACGGTCCCATGCGGCCAAACCGCCGCCGCGCGAGCGCGAAGGCTATTGACGCAAGCGAGTGAACTGAATAAGATGCGCGCCTCAACTGTTCCTCGATAGCTCAGTTGGTAGAGCGCCGGACTGTTAATCCGTAGGTCCCTGGTTCGAGCCCAGGTCGAGGAGCCAAGATTTCTGTAGATACAAGCCCTTGTCGGGCCTCTGCGTAAGACCGGCGATGTAAATCGTACATCGCGGTCTTCCCTAACCGAGGAGCCCGACATGATTACAGAATCCGAACCGGCCGTTGCCGCGGCAGTTCAAACTTTGGCGCAAGTCGTCGCCGCCTATCTAGATGCTTATCGTGGCCGCGATGAATCACGCTTTCAGCGCATACGAACATGGGTTCGCCTTCTTGGGAATCAACAATTCGATGCTATCACACCGGAAGATCTCGACACCGCAATAGCCCACTTGGCTTCCGAGCCATCCAGGGCTTACGGTGGCAGGATGTCGACGGAAATCCGATCTTTCGCAAGAAGGCCGGGCGGCGCAGCGGCCTCCTACATGGCGCCTCTTCACTCGAAATCGCCGACACCTTGGGCCATCGCCAGTTGCGCAAGTGCAACGCTATGCTCATCTGAGCACGGACTATAGTGGCCCCCGTTTTCAAGACAGTGGTTTAAGCTGTCCGCTGTCATGAGGAACGAGAAGATATGAAGGAAGCTAAGCATCGGCAGGTTCACTCGCCTGAGTTCAAGGCGAAGGTCGGCCTGGAGGCATTGAGGGG
>CAILCO010000034.1 GCA_903832735.1 uncultured Sterolibacterium sp. | reverse complement strand
GCCACGAAATACCTCGCAAATTATCTCGGTTGGTTCAGGGCGCTCGACCGGTCGCCGCGATTCAGCCCGGATCCCGTGCAGTTGGTCGCTCTCGCCGTCAGGGTATGAGTTCAACAACATCATTCGCTAAATGAGCCTATTATTAATTGGTCAAACCAATTGCAACCATTAGCCTACAAATACTACCAATAATCTGGCATGGCGACAACCGCCGTGCTCATCGCACCGCTCAATAGCCGAGCAGGTTGGCGCGGACATTGCGCAGGTGGGCCGCCAGGGTCTTGCGTGCCAGGTCGGGATCGCGGTCGAGGATTGCCTTGACCAGATCCTGGTGTTCGCGCCTGGTGGCCTGGCGGCGCTCCGGGGTCAGGCTGCGCTGCTTCAGCTTGCCCCATTCGGCCTGCTGGCGCAGCGTGTGGATCATGTCGAAGAAGCGGATCACCAGGGTATTGTGAGTGGCGATGGCGATGGCCTGATGCAGGGCTCGGTCCCACAAGTCGAACTCCTCGATGGTGCGCGCCGCCTCGGATCTTTCCAGGCAGAACTCGAAGCGGGCGAAGTCGGCGGGCGTCGCATTGGTCACCGCCAACTCGGCCAGACCGGGCTCGAATAGCAGCCGCGCTTCCATGATCTGCGCCGGGCTGACATGGGCCTCGTTGATCGGCGGCAACTCGACCGGATTGCGCAGCGCAGGATCGGCGACGAAGGTGCCGCTGCCCACGGCGCGGGTGATGTAGCCAGTCGTTTCGAGTCCCGAGAGGATCTTGCGGGTGGCGCTGCGCGGCACCTTGTAGCGCTCCGCCAGCGCCCGCTCGGTCGGCAGCTTCTGTCCCGGGACGAGGATCCCTTGGGTGATGCCCTGGAGCAGGTATTCGCGGAGGGCCTCGGCGCCTCCCTGCGGTTTGATCCGTGCCTGCCCGTCGACCACGCTCACGCCCTCCTTGCCGAGTTTTCTAAACCAATTGGAACCAATGTTAACACAATGGAACCAATTAGCTAAAGTTCTTGGTTTGGTGTTGTCCTTCCGACCCCGGGCGAGATCACGGCGCGATGGCACATTCCTCGGTGCGTTGCGGCTTTCTGGCCGGGGCGCCAGCTGTCGTCGGGTGCCGGGCATCGAGAAAGGGAATGAATTCGCGATCCGCCCCGAGCATGTGCAGGGCGACCACGTCGCGGGCCAGGAACTGGAACAGCTCGCCGATGTCGAGCGTACCGGCTTGAAAGCGGCCGGCCAGTTCGCCGGCGCGATCCGTCAGTTCGCGATGGATGGTGGCGTGTTCTGCGGCACCGGGAAAGCCCGCCGCCGCGATGATCGTTTCCTCGTCGCGAAAGTGCTCGACGATATCGCGCATCAGCGTATCGATCAGCGGCGCTACCGCGCCCGCCGGGCGCGCGGAAAGAACCGCGGCGAGAAGGCGATTGGCGTCGCCGAACAGCGCCTTATGCTCCGCGTCGATCAGCGCCTGGCCGCATTCATAGGTCCGGTGCCAGACGAGTTCCACCAGATGGTCATCTTCTTCGGCGGCTGGCCGCTGCCCTGTCTCCGGGGCCAGTTGAACCTGGTTGCGGCCACTCTGCTTGGCGCGATAGAGGGCGAGGTCGGCCGCCCGGAGCAAATTCTCCACCTCCCGGTAGGAGTGTTCGGTCATGACGGCGACGCCGACGCTGACCGTGACCCGGCCGCTGTCCGACTGCTCATGGGGCATGGCCAGCGCCTCGATGGACAGACGCACCGATTCCGCCACTCGCTGCGCATCTGCGCAATTGGTGTCGGCCAGGACCAGGGTGAATTCCTCGCCGCCGTAGCGCGCGACCAGGTCGCTGGCCCGCTTGGCACAGGCCTGCAAGGCGTCCGCGACGTTTCTCAGGCAGTTATCGCCGGCTTGATGGCCGTAGCAGTCGTTGTATTTCTTGAAATGATCGACGTCGATCATGATCAGGGAAAGCGCTTTTCCTTCGCGCTGGCAATGCGCCAGTTCCCGTTCCAGGGTGTTGTCCAGATAGCGGCGGTTGTACAGACCGGTGAGCGGATCGCGGATGGCTTGTTCGCGGAGTTGTTGATGCAGTTCATCGATGTCCTGGAAATTCTTCGCCAATGTCTTGTTCGCTTCGAGCAGTTCGCTTCCCCTCTGCCTCAAGGCTTCGCGGGTCAGGCGCAGCTGGCGATTCCGGGAATAGGCGATATTGCCGATGGCCAGCAGGTATCCGGCCAGGCCCAATATGCAAAATAGCGTCGTCGGCAGGTCGGTATCCGGTGCCAGCGGGAAGCCGGCGGCGGCGGCTCCGAGCAGTGCGCCGACGAGCAGCGCCGGAATCCCCACCGCGACACCGCGCCAGCCCTTGTTGGCGGCATTGTTGAACAGGCTGGCGATGGTGGCCGAGAAACTCAGCCACAGCGGGAAGCCGAGTGCGCCCGCGTACAGACCGAGCAGGGCGTCGTCCACAACCAGGTTGTGCATCTCTGCCGCCAGGGGATTCGCGGCCCTGCAGGCACGCCAGAACTGCAGCTGGGGATAGACCAGGAAGAGCAGCCCGAGCAGCGCCCAGGCGACCGGACCGTAGCCTTGGCCGGCAATATGCAGGGACGTGGCCAGGAACATCAGGGCGAAGGACGCTGTCCGCATGCGATGGTGGATGCGGATCAGCCAAGGAATTTTCATCACATAATTACTCACGCTTTGATACCATACTAATGGTATAGATATTGGTTCAACTTGTCGCGAAGGATGGCTGCTCATGAGAAAGCTCGACTGCTTGCTGCCGGCCTTGATGCTCGCGGCGGCCGCGCAGATTTGTTCGGCGCAGGAAACCGTGATCGGCTACGTCAAGACGGTAGTGGGCGACGCGACGGTTCTGGTCGGCGACAAGGTACTCAAGGCGCAAGCCGGCACGCCGGTGCAGCTCGGCAATGTGCTGAAGACGGGCAAGCCGGGGAGCATGGGCGTGACCTTCAGGGACAACACCATCATGTCGCTCGGACCGGACACCGAAATCAGCGTCGATGAGTATCTCTATGCGCCGGCCAAGGGAGATCTGAAACTCGGCGCGGCAATCGCAAAAGGTTCGCTGAACTATGTTTCCGGCGTGATTGCCAAGTTGAAGCCCGAAGCAGTGACGATTAAAACCCCGACCGGCACCATCGGCATCCGCGGGACCCACTTCCTGGCCAAAGTCGAAGCGGAGCAATGATGAACATGATCAATCTGTCCCGCCATGGGAGATTTCCCTTGCTCCGCTGGATTTCAGTCGCGCTGATCGTTTTCGGCTTGACCGCCTGCGCCGGCGAATCCTATGTCGTCCTGGTCAACAACGATGACGGTTCGATCGGCAAGGTCATGGTCAACGGACGCCGCGGTTCGACGCTGCTGGAAAAGAATCGTGAGGCTACGGTCATCGGTAGCGAGAAGGACAAGACTTTCATCGTCAGCGAAGAAAAAATCGCTAAGGACTTCGGCGCCGCGCTGGCCGCCAGTCCCAAGCAGCCCAGGAGTTTCTCGCTGTATTTCGAGAGCGGCGCGAAACTGACGGAAAAATCGGCAGCCGACATTGCCCTGATCCTCGATGAGATCGCCAGCCGCTCGGCGCCGGACGTCTCGATCATCGGCCACACCGATAGCGTCGGCGGCGATGAGGAAAACACCCGCCTCGGCCTGACGCGCGCCACTTTTGTCGGCAGCCTGCTCAAGGACGCGAAGATTCCCCCCGAGCGGATCTCGGTCGAGTCGCACGGCAAGAGGAATCCGCTGGTGGCGACTCCCGACAACACTGCGGAACCGCAGAACCGCAGAGTGGAAGTGACCGTTCGCTAGACCCGTAGTTGTCGTCGTCACGGGCAAATTGCCGATGCGAACTTCCGCGATGCCCACGCCCTTGTCCGGGACGGTCCGGACGGTGTAATTGCGAGCGCCCTGGGCGATGCGCAGCGCCTCGG
>CAILCO010000033.1 GCA_903832735.1 uncultured Sterolibacterium sp. | reverse complement strand
GCCACGAAATACCTCGCAAATTATCTCGGTTGGTTCAGGGCGCTCGACCGGTCGCCGCGATTCAGCCCGGATCCCGTGCAGTTGGTCGCTCTCGCCGTCAGGGTATGAGTTCAACAACATCATTCGCTAAATGAGCCTATTTCAATTACAGCAACACGGGGAATAGCTCGACCACCCTGAGTGCAGTGGATGCGCAGTACGGGACGCGCGGCTGGACGCCCGAGGTATTCTGGAGGCCGGTGCAATATGTCCGGCTCGGCCTGCAATACACCGCCTTCAACCGTGTCAACGGTCTGTCCACCAACACCGATGGTGCGGGCAGGAATGCCAAGGACGACAACACGCTGTTCTTCTATGTCTGGGGCGCGTACTGAATTCGCCAAGGACCCAAGCGCCGCACCCCCGACATGAATACCTCAGGAGATCAAGAATGAAAACAGTTGCTATCACCCTGGTGTTGATCCTTGCCGCGCTAGGCATGGGCTGCCAGACGGCCCCGGAACGCTCGCGCAACCTGGCCGATCCCAGCATCTCCGGCAAGACCTTGGCCCAGCAGGTATGCTCTAATTGCCATGGCCTCGACGGTAATTCGGTCAATCCCAACTTTCCCAAACTGGCCCAGCAGCAGAAGGATTACTTCATCGACGAGATGAAGGAATTCAAGAGTCACGACCGCTATGATCCGGCCGGCTACGAGTACATGTGGGGCTTGTCCAGAAGCCTCTCCGACAAGCAAGTGGATGAGTTGGCAAGCTACTTTACCGGGCAGACAAATATCCCCGCCAAGTCCTCGGACAGCAAGCGGGAAGCGGAAGGAAAATTGATCTTCAATCAGGGCGTGCCGGACAAGAATATTCCGCCCTGCATGGTCTGCCATGGCGCCGAAGCGGCCGGCCTGGGCGCCTTCCCGCGGCTGGCCGGCCAGCATGCCGACTACATCATGAAGCAACTGCTGGTGTTCCAGCGGACCGACGAGCGGGCCCAGGGTGCAGTCATGAAGAACATCGCGCATGAACTCACGCCGGACAACATCAGGAACGTCGCAGCCTACCTCTCCACGATGTCCACGAAATAGTCGTCAGTTGCGTCCAGGATGGGCACCCGCGGGGTGCCCATTTTTTTGCCGATGCCGGTCGTTTGTTGCGGCAATACAACAGCTAACTTTCGCCAAACTTTCAATTGTTCAAAGGCGAACGTTTTCACTTTCAATTTTTTAAATGAAGCATCAGATTGGTGCAATGAGGAGACTCGCTCAGATTGCATCATTTGTTTTGTCTGGGTCAAACAGCAGGTAACGGTGCAGGTCGGTTAAGCATCCCTATCAAATTCCGGAGGAATTACGTAAATGAAGCGCACTCAATTGTCATTAGTCGTCGCACTCGCACTGGGTATTTCCGCCACGAGTATTTCGGGCGGCGCCTTGGCCCAATCTTCGGGCGACATGAAGGCGCAGATCGAGGCTTTGCAGCGCCAGTTGGAGATGCTAAAGCAGCGCCTGGACAAGCAGGAAGCGCAGCAGGCGCAAGCCCCGGCACAGGCTCAGGCGGCGGCGCCCGCGGGCAAAGGCGGACACGAGTTCCTGGAGCGCAAGGACAGCGACGACGTCACTTTCCTGACCCGTGGCGGCGAAGTCACCGTCTACGGCAACCTGGCCTTGTCGCTGCAAACATCCAGCAACGGGCTCTCCGGCATGGTGGTACCGGCAGGAGTTAACCACACAGGAGATAAGCCGGTGGGCAAAGGCGGTTCGCTGGCCGCGATCGGCAGCGATATCTCGTATGTCGGCATCAAGGGCCTGCAAAAGGTGGGCAGCGATAACTTCAACTTCGTCTACCAGCTTGAAACCCAGATCGATGTCTCATCCGTGGCCGGCACAGGATATTCCAATAGCGCCAGCAGCAACACCGTCAAGGGCGGCCTGACCTCGCGCAATTCCTTCATCGGCCTCGCCTCGCCCACCTGGGGTGCGGTCAAGCTTGGCAAGACCGACGCGCCGTACAAGAACTCGACCTCGCGCATGAACGCCTTTTCCGGCATGCTCGGTGACTACTCCGCGGTTATGGGTAACTCTGGTGGCGACAACCGCGTCGAGTTCGGCACTCGTCTCGATCACTCGATCTGGTACGAGTCGCCCAACTGGAGCGGTTTCACCGTCAACGCCCTGTTTTCGCCCGGCCAGAATCGCTCTCCATCGAACGACAATCTGGCCGCGGGTGAATCCGATTGTGCCGGCGGCAATGCGCCGATCAGCGGAATCACCCTTGGCGGAGGAGGCGTAGCAGCATGTACCGATGGCGCCTACGGCAATGCGGCCAGCGCGAGCCTGGCTTTCTCTTCCGGCCCGCTGTATGTCACCGCAGCCTATGAAGTGCATAAGGGGGTCAATCGCACCAGCGATCAGGGACTGGCCAGCACCGATCCGACCGACATCGCCGATGAAGCCGCCAGCAAGATCGCAATCCAGTACTTACTCCCGACCAAGACCACGGTCAGCGCCATCTACGAGAAAATGACCCGCAACCTGCCCAATCCCTCCAGCACCGTCGCCGGCAACTCGCAGAACGAACGGCAACGCAGCGGCTACTGGCTGGCGATCAGCCAGGCATTGACCGCCAAGGACAGCCTGCACTTCGGTTGGGCACATGCCAACAAGGCACTGGGTGATCCGGGTGCGCACAACACCACATCGCCACTGGGCAATGGCAGTACGGCCAACGCCGACAACGCGGCCAACATGTACACCCTGGCGTGGAGACATGCGGTCGATAAGCAGTTGTCCGTCTATGCGGATCTCGCCGAAACCAAGAACCATCAATACGCCCACTATGATCTGGGCGCAGGCGGCCGCTCGATCACCACGGATTGTCACGACGCGACTGTAGGCGATCCCAACTACTCCGGCAATGGCACCTGCTATGCTGGTGCCACGCTAAAGGGTATCGAACTAGGCATCGCCTACAAGTTCTGAGCTTCCGTTTCAAGTCCATGAAAAAGGGCGCCCCCGGGCGCCCTTTTTCATCGGCGCATCAGCGCCAGTTCCCGCCCTTGTTTCAGGCAAGACCGTCGGCCACTTCGACATTCTCCGATTTCAGCTCGAGACCCGCGCTGTTCGCCGTCTCGACCAGCAGCGCCGAAAAGTCCACCTCGTCGTAACCGCGGCCGACCAGGCCTGCGATCGACTCCCGCGTCGCTGCAGCGGCGGGCATGGGCACGCCGTAGGCCTTGGCGGTGCTCATGCCCAGATCCATGTCTTTGAGCAGCAGCTTGGGCGTGAAGGTGACATGATCGAAGCCGAGATTCACCAGGGTAGGCGTCTTGTATCGCGTGTACATCGAACCGAGCACGCTGTCGTTGATCGACGCGAGGAAGATGTGCCGCGGAATGCCGGCCTTTTCCGCGAGCACGGTGATCTCGCAGAGGCTCTGGATGATCACGCCGAACATGGTGTTGTGGGCGATCTTCCAGATGCGCGCCAGTTCGCCCTCGCCCACCCACATCTCGCTCCTGCCGAACATCGCCAGGTAGGGCTTGACTTGTTCGTAGGCGGCCTTCGGCCCCGAGGCGACGACCAGCAACTTGCCGGCCTTGACCACCTTGGCATTGCCCGAGACCGGAGCGCATAGATAGGCGATGCCGCGCCGCTCCAGTTCGGCCCGCACTTCGACCGAGCCTTCCTGCGAGATCGAGGAACTGTCCACCACCATCTTCGGTTTTGCCTGGGATGAAAGCAGGCCGCCGGCACCGAACAGGACCTCCTTGAGGTCGTCGGTGGTCGACACCATGGTAAACACGATATCGCAAGTAGCCAGATCGGTCTTGCCAGCGACCAGTTTGGCGCCGTACTCGACCAACGGCTCCGCCTTACTGCGCGTGCGGTTCCACACCGACAGGTCGCAGCCCTGCTTGAGCAGGCGCTTGGTCATGGCCTCGCCCATACGCCCCAAACCGATCCAGCCCAGTTTTAGCTTGAGATTCTCTGCCGACATTTTCGCTTTCCTTTCGATGAGATGGCCTGACGGAACTCCATGACGAAGCATGCAAGCGTTTGCACGTTTTGCCATTGTAGCGTAAAGAGGAATTGTTTGCAGAGTTTGCGCCCGACAACCGACATTCCGCACTGGCCTGCGGCGGGGATCAGGTCATCAGCGAAGCGGGAGCCGGCACTGGCCGAAACGCCGGCCGGATGGCGGGTGCCAGCCGGCCTGGTTGGTCAGCGGTCGCGCCTGAACACGCCGAAAGGTGAGGCGTTGTTGCCCAGGGCGAAGACGCTATACACCCCCTGCGACTGGAAGGTCACGGCACCGCTCGGAACGTTCAGTGTCAGCCCGCCGGAGAATCCAGTCACCTGCGGCTGAACGGCGCTGGTACCGATGCTCTGAGTCAATGGCGTTGCCGCAGTTCCAAACGCGATATTGGTCTGATTCAAATACGGACCATTGATGGCATCGCCCAGCGTAAGACCGGCCCCAACATAGCCATTGACGCTGTTGATCAAGCGAATTTTGAACTGGTTGCCGGGCGGCAATGAATTGTCGTCGGAAAGCGCAATGAACTGCGGCGGAGTCACTCCGTTGCCGGTCACCAGCAGGGTCACGTCGGCGCCGGCCGCGGCCGTCAGAGTGGGGCTATAGGGTGTGCCGTTCACCACCGGGCTCATCGACAGCGCACCCGCCGAAACCAGGTTGTACGCACCCACAGAGTTTGCGCTACCCGACACCAGGGTGGAAGAAGTGGAGGCAACGCCGCTCACTGTGGGCGTGGTCATGACAGTTCCACCCGAGTCGATATTCGCGACGACGCGCACACGGGCGAAAGTGTTGGCTATCCGTTGGACCGGCTGGGCAGAGGTCGCCTGCTGGGTCATAAGTACGCCGTTTAGCAGATAGCCGCCGGTCGCGCTAGTCAGCGCCAGGGTCAGGATCTGCTGATTGGCCAGTGCGACGGACGGGATATACAGCCTCACGTCAGAAGGGTTCCCCGCACCGGTTACCCAGACAGAATAGCTAGCCGGAGTAAACGGAACATACAGGCTCGCGCCCACAACGCCGGTCATCTGGGCCAGGTTGGCCGAGGTCGGGGCGGCCGAACCAGTGGCCATCACATAGACGTCGACCTTGCCGGTATTGCCGGCATCGATCGCCAGGTTGTACACGCGTATCGTTCCGTAACCGGCCTGCGGCGCGGCCTCGCCATCGGGCAGCAGCGCGACCGAAAAAGTCGACTGACCCGAAGTGTAGGCCAGCAGAGTAAAGTAAGGATTGACGTTGGGACTGGCCGTGAGCGACACGGAGTACGTCCCCACCCCCGATCCTCCGGTTTGGTTCAGCGTCAGGTAATTGAAGCCCGAAGCAATGCCGGCGTAGGCGCTCCCGGGACCGTTCGCGGTACTCGGGCCGACCCCGGCGACGAGCGTGGTAGTGGACGAGAGCATGTCCAGCGATGGGTAGTTGGTGCTGACATTGACCAGACGTACCGTGCTCGAGGAAGCGGTGCTGCTGCTGCCCTTTGAACAGCCTTGAAGCGCGCCCAGGGCAAGCAGCAGGGACAAGAAAATACCTATCGTTTTCACAGGTGCTCCATTTCAATATTTGAACGGTTCAGCATGGGCTAACTGGGCGCGTCTCGCTCTTCGCATGCCGTCAGGGGAGCTACTATAACATTTAATCATTATCTCCCAGGAGCCGGTGCTAGCGGTCAGGCAATTTGTAACGCCGGGTAACAGAAAAGATGCGTCATAGCCCTGGGCTATTCGACGGTCACCGACTTGGCCAGGTTGCGCGGCTTGTCGACGTCCGTGCCCTTGACCAGGGCGACATGATAGGCGAGCAACTGCATCGCCACGACATGCAGCACCGGCGAGAGCAGGCCATAGTGGGTGGGCAGGCGCAGGATATGCACGCCATCGCTCTCGGCCACGGCGCTGTCGGCATCGGCGAAGACATACAGTTCGCCGCCGCGCGCCCGCACTTCCTGCAGGTTCGACTTGAGCTTTTCCAGGAGCATGTCGTTGGGCGCCACGGCGACCACCGGCATGTCGCGGTCGACCAGCGCCAGGGGGCCGTGCTTGAGTTCCCCGGCCGGATAGCCCTCGGCATGGATGTACGATATTTCCTTGAGTTTCAAGGCGCCTTCGAGCGCGATCGGGTAGTGGTGGCCGCGGCCCAGGAACAGCGCATGATGCTTGCCGGCGAAGGCAGCCGCCCAACGTCTGATCTCGGGTTCGATGGCCAGCACCTGATGCACGGCCACCGGGAGGTGGCGCAGATCATCCAGATGCTTCAATTCGTCCCCGTGGGCGAATCGGCCCTGCTCCTTGGCCAGGGCCAGCGCCAACAGAAACAGCGCCGCAAGCTGGGTAGTGAAGGCTTTGGTCGAAGCCACGCCGATCTCGGGGCCGGCGCGGGTAAGAAACTTGAGCGCGGATTCGCGCACGATGGCCGATTCCGCGACATTGCAGATCGACAGTGTGCGCGCCATACCCAGACCCTTGGCATGCTTCACCGCGGCCAGCGTGTCCGCAGTCTCGCCCGACTGGGAAATAGCGACAACCAGTTGCTGCTGATTGGGGACCGACATTCGGTAGCGGTACTCGCTGGCAATCTCGACCGTGCAGGGTATGCCGGCCAGTTGTTCGATCCAGTAGCGGGCGACGAGGCCGGCGTGGTGGCTAGTGCCGCAGGCGACGATCAGGACGCTGTTCACGCCCGCCAGCAATTCCGGCGCCGCAGCGCCGAAAAGGTGAGGCGAGACCGATTGCGCTCCTCCTATCATCTCCATCGTGTTGGCCAAGGCCTGCGGCTGTTCGAAGATTTCCTTCTGCATGTAGTGGCTGTACTGGCCCAGTTCCACCGCATCCGCCGAGAGCGTGCTTTCGTGGCTGGCGCGCACGACCGATGCGCCGTCGGGGCGCATGATGCGGAAGCCATGCCGGGAGATTTCGGCGATGTCGCCATCCTCGAGATAGACCATCGTCCGCGTCACCTGCAACAGTGCCGAAGCATCGGAGGCGGCATAGCAGCCATCCGCTGCGCTGCCTAGGAGCAGCGGCGCGCCGCTCTTTGCGGCGACTATTCTCTCCTCGCCCTCCCGCAACACGCAGATGGCATAGGCGCCGATCAGTTCCGCGGAAGTACGGCGTACCGCTTCGAACAGGTCCGGCACGGTCTTCAGGGTATGATCGAGCAGATGCGCGATGGTCTCGGTGTCGGTGTCGGTGACGAAGACGTAGCCTAAGGCCGTAAGCATCCGCCTCAGTTCGGCATAGTTCTCGATGATGCCGTTATGGACCACCGCCAGCCCCCCCGAGACATGCGGATGGGCATTGCGCTCCGACGGCACACCATGGGTGGCCCAGCGCGTGTGGGCGATGCCGGCACCGGCCGAGAGGCCCTCGACCTGGGCGGCAAGCTCGGCCACCCGACCGTTGCTGCGCAGGCGTATCAGGCCAGGGTTGAGCAACGCCAGTCCGGCCGAATCGTAGCCGCGGTATTCCAGTTTTTTCAGGCCCTCGATGAGGACGGGAACAATGTTGCGATCAGCAACCGCCGCGACGATGCCGCACATGAGCAAACCCCTTTATCAGTCCATTTCTAGAACAGTGGTCGGTCGTATAGGTCGGCCTTTCGACGGAGACACCTGAACAGGTGCCGGCCGACGACCGCAGCAAGTCCCTGTGGAACTCAGCCGCCGCAGCCGGGCTAGAGCCCGACCTACCGATCATTTTGTCTTCACCGGCCGCTTCCAGCCGGGGATGGTCACCTGCTTCGCGCGCGAAATGGTCAGCGAGTCCGGCGGCGCATTGCTGGTTAGCGTCGTACCGGCGCCCAGCGTCGCGCCTCGGCCGACGGTGACCGGCGCCACCAGTTGCGTGTCCGAGCCGATGAAGGCGTCGTCCCCGATCACCGTGCGATGCTTGTTGGCGCCGTCATAGTTGCAGGTGATGGTGCCGGCGCCGATATTGACGCGAGTGCCGACCGTGGAGTCGCCCACGTAGGAGAGATGGTTGGCCTTGGAGTGGTCGGCGATGGTGCTGTTCTTCACCTCGACGAAGTTACCGATATGCACGTCCCGGCCCAGGTCCGTGCCCGGTCGCAGCCTGGCATAGGGTCCGATCCGGCAGTCATCCCCGAGGACCGCCTGATCGAAGTGCGAAAAGGGCTGGATATGGCTGCCTGCGCCGACCTGGCTATCCTTGAGCACGCAATTCGCACCGATGGTGACGTTGTCGCCGAGCACGACACGGCCTTCGAACAGGCAATTGATATCGATGAACACGTCCCGGCCGCAGACGAGTTCGCCGCGCACGTCGATCCTCGCCGGATCGGCAAGCTGCACGCCCTGTTCCATCAGTTGCGCCGCGTGCCCGACTTGGTAGACGCGCTCCAGATCAGCCAGTTGCGACTTGCTGTTTACCCCCTCCACTTCCCAGGCGTCGATCGGATGAACCGAACGCACCGCCAGGCCTTCCGCGACGGCGAGCGCGACGATGTCGGTGAGGTAATACTCGCCCTGGGCATTGCCTTGGCCGAGCGTCGGCAGCCACGCGGCCAGCCGCCCGGTGGGCGCAACCAGGATGCCGGTATTGACTTCATTGATGGCGCGCTCGGCCTCGTCGGCATCCTTCTCTTCGACGATGCGCAGGATGGCGCCGTCCTTGCCGCGGACGATGCGGCCATAGCCGTGGGCGTCATCCAGGCGGACGGTCAGTAAGGCCAGCGCGTCGTCAGTGGATGCCGCGATCAGGCGGGCCAGAGTGGCCACCCGGGTCAACGGCACGTCGCCGTAGAGGATCAGGGTCCGGCATGCCGGGTCGAGATGCGGCAGCGCCTGCAGCACGGCGTGGCCGGTGCCCAATTGCGGCTCCTGTTTCACCCAGGTGATATCGGCGCAGGCTAACGCGGCGCGCACCGTCTCGCCGCCATGGCCATAGACCACGCAGATGTGCGCGACTGCTCCCGCCGCTGCCCGGGCCGCATCGAGCACGTGAGCCAGCATGGCTTTGCCGGCAAGAGGATGCAGCACCTTGGGCTGGGCGGAGCGCATGCGCTTGCCCTGTCCGGCGGCGAGGATGACCACATTCATCGGTATCATGGCCGGTCTGTATCGTCTAGCGCGGCAGCAGACTCGTCCCCATCAGGAACAGGTCTACGGCGCGGGCGCACTGCCGCCCTTCGCGTATCGCCCAGACCACCAGCGACTGGCCGCGGCGCATGTCGCCGGCCGCGAACACTTTCGGCACATTGGTGGCATAGGCGGGAGCCGTGCCGTCTTCCGTATCAGCGCGGGCGTTACTGCGCGCGTCGCGGGCCACGCCAAAGGCATCGAGCACGCCGCCGACCGGCCCGAGGAAACCCATGGCGAGCAATGCCAGATCGGCCTTGAGGGTGAACTCCGAGCCGGGGATTTCGTGCATCTGGCCATTGCGCCATTCCAGGCGAACCGCCTTCAAGGCTTTCAGCTTGCCCTTGTCCGGACCTTCCCCGGCGATGAATTCCTTGGTCGCCACCGACCAGTCGCGCGAACAGCCTTCGTCGTGCGAACTCGAGGTGCGGATTTTCATCGGCCAGTAGGGCCACACCAGCGGTCCATTCTCGTGTTCGGGTGGGCGCGGCATGAGTTCGAACTGCACCACGCTGGTCGCCCCTTGGCGGTTGGAGGTGCCGACGCAGTCGGAACCGGTATCGCCGCCGCCGATCACCACGACATGCTTGCCAGCGGCCTTGATTTGCCCCGGCAGGCTGGCGCCGGCGTTCACCCTGTTCTGCTGCGGCAGGAACTCCATGGCGAAATGGACGCCCTCCAGATCGCGCCCCGGAACCGGCAGATCGCGCGGATTTTCGGCGCCACCGGCGAGCACCACGGCGTCGTACTCGGCGAGTATCTTGTCCGCCGGAACAGCGATGCCCACATTCTGTCCGACGCGGAATTCGACGCCCTCGGCCTGCATCTGCGCGATGCGCCGGTCGATGTGCGATTTCTCCAGCTTGAAGTCCGGTATTCCGTAGCGCAGCAGACCGCCGATGCGCTCGTTCTTCTCGAATAGCGTGACGGCATGGCCGACGCGCGCCAGTTGCTGGGCTGCGGCCATGCCGGCAGGACCGGAACCGATCACTGCAACCTTTTTGCCGGTCTTGGCGAGCGGCGGCTCCGGGATGACCCAGCCTTCCGCCCAACCCTTGTCGATGATGGCATGCTCGATCGACTTGATGCCGACCGCGTCGTCGTTGATGTTGAGCGTACAGGCCGCTTCGCAGGGTGCCGGGCAGATGCGGCCGGTGAACTCCGGGAAGTTGTTGGTCGAATGCAGGACGGCCAAGGCCTGGCGCCACTCCTGACGGTATACCAGATCATTCCAGTCCGGGATGATGTTGTTCACGGGGCAGCCGTTGCTGCAAAACGGGATGCCGCAATCCATGCAGCGCGCCCCCTGGATTGCCGCCTCGTCCGGAGCAAGGTGAAGCACGAATTCCTGGTAGTTATTCAGGCGCTCGGCAACCGGCAACTGCGCCTCCGAGAGGCGCTGGTATTCCATGAATCCTGTGGGCTTGCCCATTATGCCGCCTCCAACTCTAGCTTCGCCGCAGCGGCAAGCTCTTTCAAAGCCCTGCGGTATTCGTGAGGCATGACCTTGACGAACTTTTTCAGATGAGCCGGCCAGTCGGCGAGCATGCCGCGCGCCACGACGCTGCCGGTGTAGGTGGCATGGCGCTCGATCAGGAGCTTCAACTGCGTCTCGTCGGTCTGTTCCCGATGGCGCGGTTCCAGCGACGATTGGCTATCGGCAGGCGGCACCGCCTCCAGTGCCACCATGGCCGGATTGCAGCGACTGGCGAAGCTGCCGTCATGGTCATACACATAGGCCACACCGCCGCTCATGCCGGCCGCGAAATTCCGGCCGGTGTCGCCCAGCACCACAACCGTTCCGCCGGTCATGTATTCACAGCCATGATCGCCGGTACCTTCCACCACCGTCGTGGCACCGGAGTTGCGCACGCAGAAGCGCTCACCGGCGACACCGCTGACGAAGGCTTCGCCGGCGATGGCGCCATAGAGCACGGTGTTGCCGACGATGATGTTGGCATCGGTAGCGCCGCGGAATTCGGGAGCCGGGCGAACGATGATGCGCCCACCCGACAATCCCTTGCCGACATAGTCGTTGCCCTCGCCGGTCAGCTCAAGCGTGATGCCGCGGGCGAGGAAAGCGCCGAAGCTCTGGCCGGCGGTCCCGGAGGCCCGCACCAAGATAGTGTCATCCGGCAGGCCTTTGTGGCCATAACGTTTGGCGACTTCATGGGACAGCATGGTGCCGCAACTGCGGTTCACATTGCCGATCGCGGTGACGATGACGAGCTTCTCGCCCTTGGTCAGCGCAGACTCTGCCCGGCCGATCAGCACATGATCGAGCGCGCCGGTCAGGCCGTGGTCTTGCTCCTCGCAATGCCGCCTGGCCACGCTGTCAGGCTGCGTCGGCATGAAGAACACCTTGGCAAAATCCAGCCCCTTGGCCTTCCAATGCGTGATGGCGGCGCGCTTGTCGAGCAGGTCGGCGCGACCGATCAGCTCGTCGAAACGCCGGACGCCCATTGCCGCCATCAGTTCGCGCACTTCCTCGGCGACGAAGAAGAAGTAATTGACCACATGCTCGGGCTGGCCCGAGAACTTCTTGCGCAACTCCGGATCCTGCGTGGCCACGCCCACCGGGCAGGTATTGAGATGACACTTGCGCATCATGATGCAGCCCGAGACCACCAGTGGCGCCGTGGCGAAGCCGAATTCATCGGCACCGAGGAGCGCGCCGATGAGGACATCGCGGCCGGTCTTGATCTGTCCGTCGACCTGTACGCGAATGCGCCCGCGCAACTTGTTCAGGACCAAGGTCTGCTGGGTTTCGGACAAGCCCAGTTCCCAGGGCGTGCCGGCATGCTTGAGCGAAGAGATGGGCGAGGCCCCGGTGCCGCCGTCGTGACCGGCGATCACCACATGGTCGGCCTTGGCCTTGGAGACGCCTGCGGCGACGGTGCCGACACCCACTTCCGAGACCAGCTTGACCGAGATCGACGCGGCCGGATTGCCGTTCTTCAGGTCATGGATCAGTTGCGCTAGGTCTTCGATCGAATAGATGTCATGATGCGGCGGCGGCGAAATCAAACCGACGCCGGGCACCGAGTGACGAAGGTAGCCGATGTACTCGGAGACCTTGTGGCCAGGCAACTGACCACCCTCTCCAGGCTTGGCGCCCTGGGCCATCTTGATCTGAATCTGGTCGGCGCTGGCCAGGTATTCCGCCGTGACGCCGAAGCGGCCCGAGGCGACCTGCTTGATCCTGGAGCGCAGCGAGTCACCTGCCTTGAGCAGCAGGTCGCGGCTGATACGGCCGGCGCCGATGATCTCCGACAACTTCTCGCCGCCTTTCAAGACCCGATAGCGGTTGGCATCCTCGCCACCCTCGCCGGTGTTCGACTTGCCGCCGATGCGGTTCATGGCGACGGCGAGTGTCGTGTGCGCCTCGGTGGAAATCGAGCCCAACGACATGGCGCCTGTGGCGAAGCGCTTGACGATGTCCTTGGCCGGTTCGACCTCTTCCAGAGGCACCGGATCCCCTGCCGGCTTCACCTCGAACAGGCCGCGCAGCGTCAGTTGGCGTCGGGTCTGGTCATTGATAAGTTTGGCGTATTCCTTGTAGGTGGCGGCATTGCCGGTGCGCGTGGCATGCTGCAGCTTGGCGATCGCATCGGGCGTCCACATGTGCTCCTCGCCGCGGATGCGGAAAGCATACTCGCCGCCGGCATCGAGCATGCCGGCAAGCACGGGGTCTGCGCCGAAGGCCTGGCGGTGCAAGCGGATCGCCTCCTCGGCGACCTCGAACACGCCGATCCCCTCGATGTTGCTGGCGGTACCGGTGAAGTACTTGTCGATGAATTCTCGCTGCAGGCCGACCGCTTCGAAGATCTGCGCCCCGGTATATGACATGTAGGTTGAGATGCCCATCTTCGACATCACCTTGGATAGCCCCTTACCGACTGCCTTGGTGAAGTTCTTGACGTACTTGTCAGCCTTTTCGGCATCGCCATGGGCCAGATCGGCTAGCGTGTCGAACGCTAGGTAAGGATGTACGGCTTCCGCGCCATACCCGCCAAGCAGCGCGAAGTGATGTACTTCGCGCGCCGAACCGGTCTCGACCACCAAGCCGGTGCTGGTGCGCAGGCCTTGCTTGACCAGATGCTGGTGCACCGCCGAGGTGGCGAGCAGCGCGGGAATCGCCACGCGGGCAGCGTCGGCCCTGCGGTCCGAGACGATCAGAATATTGTGGCCCGAGCGTACCGCGTCCTCGGCTTCCGCAACCAGCGAAGCCAGCCTCGCCTCGATGCCGGCGCTGCCCCAGGATTCGGGATAACTGATGTCGAGCTCGCTGGAGCGGAACTTGCCGCCGGTGAAGCGCTCGATCTCGCGGATCTTCGCCATATCGTCGCAGGAGAGCACGGGCTGCGAAACCTCGAGGCGGATCGGCGGATTGATGTCCGAGACGCCGAGCAGGTTCGGCTTGGGCCCGATGAAGGAGGTCAGCGAAGTGACGATCTCCTCGCGGATCGGATCGATCGGCGGATTGGTCACCTGGGCGAAGAGCTGCTTGAAATAGTTGTAAAACGGCTTGTTCCTGTCGGAGAGCACCGGCAGGGCAGCATCGTTGCCCATCGAACCGATTGCTTCCTCGCCGCTCTGGGCCATCGGTTCGAGGATGAACTTGATGTCTTCCTGGGTATAGCCGAAGGCCTGCTGACAATCGAGCAAGGGCGCACCGGCAATGCATTCCGCCGGACTCGCGCGGGAGATCTCGTCGAGCTTGATGCGGATCTTATCGATCCACTCGCGGTAAGGCTTGGCGTTGGCCAGCGCATCCTTGAGTTCCTTGTCGTCGATGATCCTGCCCTGGACCAGGTCGATCAGGAACATCTTGCCCGGCTGCAGGCGCCACTTCTTGACGATCCTCGCCTCCGCTATCGGCAACACCCCGGCCTCCGAGGCCATGATCACCAGATCGTCGTCGGTGACCAGGAAGCGCGCCGGGCGCAGCCCGTTGCGATCGAGCGTGGCGCCGATCTGGCGGCCGTCGGTGAACGCGACCGCGGCTGGACCGTCCCAGGGCTCCATCATCGCCGCATGGTATTCATAAAAGGCGCGGCGATTCTCGTCCATCAGCGCGTGCTTCTCCCAGGCTTCGGGGATCATCAGCATCATCGCGTGGGCCAGCGAATAGCCGCCCATCACCAGAAGTTCAAGCGCATTGTCAAAGGAGGCCGAGTCGGACTGGCCGTCGTAGATCAGCGGCCAGACCTTTTGCAGATCGGCGCCCAGCACCGCCGAGGAGATTCCCTTCTCGCGGGCCCGGATCCAATTGACGTTGCCGCGCAGGGTATTGATCTCGCCGTTGTGGGCAATGAAGCGGAAAGGATGGGAAAGATCCCAGGTCGGAAAGGTGTTGGTCGAGAAGCGCTGATGCACCAGGGCCAGTGCCGAGACGACGCGGGAGTCCTGCAGGTCGCGATAGAAATTGCCGACTTGGTCGGCCAGCAACAGCCCCTTGTACACGATGGTTCGTGCCGAGAAGGACGGCACGTAGAATTCCTTGCCGTGCTTCAGGTGCAGCCTCTGGATGGCATGACCGGAGCGCTTCCGGATAATATAGAGCTTACGCTCCAGGGCATCGGTGACCAGGACATCAGGACCGCGGCCGATAAAGATCTGCCGGATCACCGGCTCGACTTCCTTGACCGATTCGCCGAGCACGGAATTGTCGACGGGAACGTCGCGCCAGCCGAGCAGGACCTGCCCTTCCGCCCTGACCGCACGCTCGATCTCCTCCTGGCAAGCCATCCGCGACGCACTTTCCCGCGGCAGGAAGACCATGCCGACCCCATACTCCCCCTCGGCTGGCAGGCTGATGCCGGCCCGCGACATTTCGGCGCGGAAGAAACTGTCGGGAATCTGGATCAGAATGCCCGAACCGTCGCCCGCCTTCGGATCGGCGCCGACCGCGCCACGATGGGTGAGATTCTTGAGGATCTGCAAGCCTTGATCGACGATCTCATGGCTCTTCAGATTCTTGATGTGGGCGACGAAGCCGACGCCGCAGGCGTCATGCTCGTTGGCGGGGTCGTAGAGACCCTGGCGCTCAGGTAAGTGCGCAGGCAGGACCATCTTGTTATTCCTCGATACAGTGCCGATGACAATCTCGGCCGGTAAAAAAGCCGGGCGCCGCAAACTGGGCAACGCTCCGGCTTAGACAATCCAATGGGCGAACGCGGAAATATACCGCCAAACGGCGATGAATTCAACACGCTGCAGTGCAACAGTGGCTAATGCCCCACCACAGGAGTGGGCACTAACAGCCTAAATCCGGCGAGCCGCTGCGCGGCATAAGTGCCCGTAATCGTCCCTTTGGGACGAACGGGCACTAAATTTCCCCGACAGCGAACAATCGGCGATGCTCGCGGATAGCGTAACGGTCGGTCATGCCGGCAATATAGTCGGCCACCGCACGGACATTGTCGTCTTGCGCCATTTTCCGGTATTGCGGCGGCAACAGACGCGGGTCGTTGATGAAGGCGGCGAACAGTTCCGAGACGATGCGCCTGGCCTTGTTGGTCATGCGCAGGACCTGGAAGTGGCGGTACAGATATTCATTCAGGAATAGTTTCAGCTCGCGCTGCTCGGCGCGCATGCTCTCGCTGAAGGCCACCAGAGGTGCCGCGACATGGATGTCCTCCAGCACTTGCGGCGCGACGGCAGCAATATTGCGCCGAGTCTCGCCGATCAGATCCACCACCAGCGCGTTGATCATGCGCCGGAGGGTTTCGTGGATCATTCGCCGGCCGCTGATGCCGGGGAACTCGCTGGCGACGTCCTGACGGTGGCGGGCGAAGGCGGCCAGCGCATCGAGTTGCTCAAGGACGATCAGACCGGAGCGCAGTCCGTCGTCGACATCATGGTGATTGTAGGCGATCGCATCGGCGAGATCGCAGATCTGCGCCTCCAGCGAAGGCCGTCGCTGTTCCAGGAAACGCCGCCCAAGTTCGCCCAACTCCCGGGCACGCTCGGGCGAACAATGCTTGAGGATACCCTCGCGTGTCTCGAAACACAGGTTCAAGCCATCGAAGGCGCCGTAGCGCTCTTCGAGCAAATCGACGGTGCGCAGGCTCTGCAGGTTATGCTCGAAGCCACCGCTGGCAGGGGCCAGTTCGCGCATGCAATCATTAAGCGCGTCCTGGCCGGCGTGGCCGAAGGGCGTGTGGCCGAGATCGTGGGCCAGACTGATGGCTTCGACCAGATCCTCATTGAGACGCAAGGCACGGGCGATGCTGCGGGCGATCTGCGCCACTTCGATGCTGTGGGTAAGGCGCGTGCGGAACAGGTCGCCCTCGTGATTGACGAACACCTGGGTCTTGTATTCGAGACGGCGGAAGGCGGTGCAATGGACGATGCGGTCGCGGTCGCGCTGAAATTCGCTGCGCTCGTGCGGCGGCGCCTCGACATGCAAGCGCCCGCGCGAGTTGTGTTCAGCAACGGCATAGGGAGCCAACTCAGCCACAGCAAGCCTCGATTGCGGCAGCGATCTCGGCTTGCGGCGCGTCGGCCCAGGTCACCGCCCGGCCCAATTGACGCAACAACACCAGGCGCAGTCTTCCTGCCACCACCTTCTTGTCGTGGCCCATCAGATCGAGGTAGCGGGCAGCAGGGAGCGCGGCGCCCTGCACCGGCAGTCCGGCGCGGGCGAAAATCCGCCGAATCCGGACCACGTCTTCCTCGGCCAACCAGCCCAGGCGGCGCGAGAGTTCCGCCGCCATCACCGTGCCGGCGGCCACCGCCTCGCCATGCAGCCATAGTCCGAAGCCCAGGCCGGTTTCTATGGCGTGACCGAAGGTGTGGCCCAGGTTCAACAGGGCGCGGCCGCCTTCCTTGTCCGTCTCCTCTTCGTCGGCCGCGACCACATCCGCCTTGTTGCGGCAACTGCGCATGATGGCTTCGGCAAGCGCCTCTGGCTCTCTGGCGAGCAGACGATCCAGATTGGCTTCCAACCATTCGAAGAAAGGCAGGTCGCGGGCCAGACCGATCTTGATCACTTCGGCCAGTCCCGCCGAGAGTTCGCGCAAGGGCAGGGTGTTCAGGGTATGGGTGTCGGCGAGCACCAGCTTCGGCTGCCAGAATGCGCCGATCATGTTCTTGCCGCGCGGATGGTTGATTCCGGTCTTGCCCCCGACCGAGGAATCGACTTGCGAGAGCAGTGTCGTCGGCACCTGGATGAAGGGCACGCCGCGCTGGTAGGTGGCCGCAGCGAAGCCGGCAAGATCGCCGATGACGCCGCCGCCCAGCGCGACTATCGTGGTCGAGCGATCGCAGTGCTCGGCGAGCAGGGCATCATGGATGCGGTTCAAGGTTTCCCAGTTCTTGTATTGCTCGCCATCAGGCAGCACGATCCGGGTCAGAGCCACGCCGGCCGCCGCCAGCGGCGCCGCCAGCGCCTCCAGATACAGGGGCGCGATGGTCTCGTTGGTGACGACTGCGGCGCGCGGTATGGACAGGCGCTCGACGATCAGGTCGACCCGGGAGAGCAGGGAGCCGCCGATATGGATGGGATAAGTTCGCTCCCCGAGGGAGACTTCGAGTGTTTTGGTCATTCGGAGGATCGCTCGAGGATCTCGCTTTCGAGGAGTTTCACAAGATGGTGAGAACTGCCGCCGCCGCCCTCGATGATGATGTCGGCCACTTCGCGGTAAAGTGGATCGCGCTCGGCATATATTTCCCGCAATCTCTTGAGCGGGTCGGCGACCTGCAGCAGAGGACGCTTCTTGTCCTGGCGCAGACGTTCCCAGAGCACCTCCGGGGACAAATCGAGATAGACCACCAGGCCGCGATCGCTCAGATTGGCGCGATTCTGCGCATCGAGCACGACACCGCCGCCAGTCGCCAAGACCAGACCGTCTTCCTGGGTCAACGCCGCCAGCACTTGCGCCTCGCGCTTCCTGAAACCAGCCTCGCCCTCGATTTCGAATATCAGCGGGATATGCACGCCGGTGCGCGCCTCGATCTCATGGTCGGTATCGACGAAGCGCAGCTTGAGCTTTCTCGCCAACTGACTCCCGATCGTGGTCTTGCCCGCCCCCATCAT
>CAILCO010000032.1 GCA_903832735.1 uncultured Sterolibacterium sp. | reverse complement strand
CTGATCATGACGACCTTTCCCCCAGCCCCTTTCCCAAGGAAAGGGGTGACCGTAGTTCAGCCGCTCCGCGGCTTCCGTGCTCTTGGCTGCACGCCCCCTTGGGGCGGCCCGGCGGAGGCGTGCTAATCATGACGACCTTTCCCCCAGCCCCTTTCCCAAGGAAAGGGGTGACCGTAGTTCAGCCGCTCCGCGGCTTCCGTGCTCTTGGCTGCACGCCCCCTTGGGGCGGCCCGGCGGAGGCGTGCTAATGGAATGGTTCGGGGACTTCTGGGCAACCTACAGTTCCCTGATCTTCACCGTCGGCGTCGAAGGCCTGCTCGCCCTGTCGATCTGGCTGACGCTGGCCTGTGGTCTGCTGTCCCTGGCCAATGCCGCCTTCATGTGCATGGGAGCCTACGTCGCGGCATTGATCACCCTCAAGCTCGGCTGGCCCTTCCCCACCGCGCTGGCCGCCGGAGCCCTGGCGCCTGCTGCGGTGGCGCTTGCCATCGGCGTGCCGACACTGCGCCTGTCTGGTGTCTATCTGGCCATGGCAACGCTTGCCTTTGGCGAAGTGACTCGGGTCATCGTCCTCAATCTGGACATCACCGGCGGGCCCGAGGGCCTGAACGGCATTCCGCTGCTCACCGAATGGTGGCACATCGCGGCCATCCTCGCCGTCGTCATCTACGGCCTAGCGCGGCTTTGCGACTCCAAGGTCGGCCGTGCCTTCGAGGCGATCAGGGAAGATGAGGTGGCGGCGCGAATGATGGGCATAGATGTCGATCGCCACAAACTCTTTGCCTTCGTCCTCGGCGCCGTCATCGCTGGCTTGGCCGGTGGCTTGAATGCCCATTACACGTTCTTCATCAGCCCTCGCGAATACGGTTTCGAGAACGCCGTAGATATTCTGACCATGGCCGTTTTCGGCGGCATCTCGAGCCTGATCGGGCCGCTGCTGGGTGCGACGATCCTGACCCTGCTGCCTGAACTGCTGCGCTTCCTGCACGACTACCGCGGCATCGTCAATGGCGCGATTCTGGTCCTGGTGGTGCTGTTTCTGCCGACCGGGATCTGGGATCCGCAGCGCATCCGTGCCTGGCTTGACCGAGGCAGGGGACCGCGATGAATTTGCTGGCCATCCGCAACGTCGGCAAGAACTTCGGCGGCCTCAAGGTGCTCGATGACGTCAGCTTCGACGTGCCTGCCGGGAGCATCTTTGGACTGATCGGTCCCAACGGTGCAGGCAAAACAACGGTGTTCAATCTCGTCACCGGACTATTGCAAGCTTCGTCGGGTTCGATTGCCTTTCAGGGCCGTGATCTGGCCGGCACCGAGCCTCATTCGATCACCCGCCTCGGGATCGCCAGAACCTTCCAGAATATCCGCATCTTCAAGCAGATGACGCTGCTCGAGAACGTCATGGTCGGCATGCATCACCTGATCTCCTACCGTCCTCTGGCGCTGTTTTTCGCCACGCCGGCCTATCGCAGCGCCGAGCGTCAGGCCCGCGAGCGAGCCTTGGAACTGCTTTCCTGGCTAAAACTCGAGCACCAGGCGAACATGATCGCCAACAAGCTTTCCTACGGAGACCAGCGCAAGCTCGAGTTCGCCCGAGCATTGGCGACCGAGCCCAAATTGCTGTTGCTCGATGAACCGGTGGCCGGCATGAACCCGGCGGAGAAAACCGCGTTGATGGATGAGATCCGCAATATCCGCGATCGCGGCTACGGGATCTTCCTGATCGAGCACGACATGCGCTTTGTCATGGGCCTGTGCGAACGCATCGCCGTGCTCAACTTCGGCCGCATCATCGCCGAAGGTCCGCCCGAGGAAATCCGCAACAACCCCGACGTCATCGAAGCCTACCTCGGCCGCGAAGACCCGGAGGATGGACCATGAGCGTTCTGTTGCGGGTGCGCGAACTGGCGGTGGCCTACGGTCATATCGAAGCGGTGAAGGGAATTACCTTTCACTTGAACGAAGGTGAAATCACTGCCCTGGTCGGTGCCAACGGCGCGGGCAAGAGCACGATCCTGCAAGCGCTCTCGGGGCTTACACCTGCCCGGGCCGGCAGCGTGATGTTCCAGGATGAGGACATCAGCCGCCTGCCGCCTTACGAGATCGTGCGCCGCGGAGTCGTACAGGTCGCCGAGGGACGAGCCATTCTGACCACCCTGACCGTGCAGGAGAACCTGGCACTGGGCGCTTATACACGGCGGGATCGCGCCGGTATCAAGGACAGCCTCGCTCAAGTATTCGATCTTTTCCCGCGCCTCAAAGATCGCGCCGGCCAGTTTGCCGGAAACCTCTCAGGGGGCGAGCAGCAGATGCTGGCGATCGGCCGGGCGCTGATGGCCAAACCCCGCTTGCTCTTGCTCGACGAGCCCTCGATGGGCTTGGCGCCTATCCTGGTACAGGAAATCTTCCGTACCCTGGTAACGATCAATCGCAGCGGCCTGACGATCCTGTTGGTGGAACAGAACGTGCGCCAGGCCCTGAAGATCGCCGCCCACGGGTACGTCCTGGAAATCGGCAAAATCGTATTAGCCGATTCGGGCGCCAATTTGCTCGGCAATCCGAAGGTAATCGAGCATTATCTCGGCGGCTGACCCCTATACAATGAAGATCGTCCAGTGCGCCAGGAGTTCGTCCCGTTGCGCACATGGGCAAGAGATTTTGATTGCCTTGTCTTGCAATCAATCAAGGGTCGCGCCAGTTTGTTTTGCGACTTTCTCCCACTTAATCGCTTCAGCCTTTATGAACGCTGCAAAATTCTTAGGCGTATCGCCAACATAGTCTGACCCCGTATCCGTGAGTACCTTTTGATACTCAGGCGTCTTCATGAATTTCAAGGCTGCTTCGTTGAGCTTATTGATGATTTCAACAGGCGTCTTGGCCGGCACAAACATTCCGTACCAGCCATAGGCTTCCACGCCAGGAAGACCGGCTTCGGCGAAAGTCGGCACATCAGGAAGCTGGGGAGAACGCTTCGCTCCCGAGACCGCAATGGGACGGACATTCCCTGACTTAATATGGGGCATGATGGCGATAGTGCTGTCAAACATCATGAGCACATGCCCACCCAGCAGATCTGTGATGGCAGGGGCAGATCCTTTGTAAGGAATGTGCTGCATTTCCAGCTTTGCCGTTGTTCTGAAAAGTTCACCCGTCATGTGCTGGGGCGTTCCATTGCCGGCGGACGCCCACGCAAAATTTCCATTTTTACTATTGATGAAGGCCCTTAGTTCCTGCAAGTTTTTTGCCGGAACAGAAGGATGGACAACAAGCACCTGAGGCACCCGAAGAAGGTTGGTCACTGGCGCCAGATCCCTCTGGCCATCGAAGGGCATCTTTTTGTAGAGAAACTGATTGATAACAATCGGAGAGCTTGCTGTGACGAGGATGGTATAACCGTCCGGAGCCACTTTCGCCACAAAATCACTACCAATGTTGCCGCTGGCCCCAGGCTTGTATTCAACAATAACCGATTTGTTGAACGCCTCTTGAAGTCCCTTTGATAATGGCCGTGCCGCATAATCAGTAGGGCCACCAGGGGGCCAAGGTACAACCATGGTCAAATTCTTTGTCGGCCACGTCTGAGCAATTGCCAAAGTTCCAATAACTAGTCCTGCCGCAGCCAGCAGACCCTTCAATAGGTGTTGGCATTTCATAGATGCTCTCCTGGTTTCAAGCGTGTTGAAAGTGAATCAATACGAGCCTGCGCAACTGAGGACCGGGTTCGATGGCCAAATTTTACGATGATTTCTAGGGAGCGATGTAGCCTGTGCCCGACTATTGTTGTTCAGTTTGTTCTCTCCCTGGGCAAATCCTATCACGGCAAGAACCACTGAAATGATGCGGCGAGGCAGTGGCTGCGCCCGCATCGAGGAAAGATGACTTCGACTGATCTATACTTTACCCGTCGCGTCCTCCGAGAAGACCATGAATGAACAAGTCTATCAAGCCGTCGTCGCCGCGCCAGGCTTCGCGCTGGGCGTCAACTGCAATAACGATGAGATCCTCGGCATAGACTTTCTCGAAGCCCGCGCCGAACAGGCCCCCAGAACCCTGCTGGCGATGGAGGCGGTGCGCCAGTTGCGCGCCTACCTGAAGGATCCGGCATTCGAACTGGGCCTGCCGCTTGCGCCTGCCGGAACGCCCTTCCAGCGCCGCGTTTGGGAAAGGATTGCGCTGATCCCGCCGAGCCAAACGCGCACCTACGGCGAACTGGCCAAAGGCCTCGCCACTGGACCGCGCGCTGTGGGCGGCGCCTGCGGCGCCAATCCCTATCCTATCGTCGTTCCCTGCCACCGCGTCATCGCGGCGGGCGGCGCGCTGGGCGGCTTCGCCCGCGAGCGCGGCGGCCTGCTTCTGGCAATCAAACGCTGGCTGCTGGAACATGAACTCCGTTGACGCCAAACTGCTCGACCAGTTCTGCGATGCCCTCTGGCTGGAGGACGGACTGGCGAAGAACACGCTGGCCGCCTACCGCAGCGACCTCGCCCTGTTCGCCGACTGGCTGGCGACAAGCGGCTGCGGCCACTCGCTGATCGCGGTCGAGGCCCACGACATCAAGGCCTACCTCGCCCATCTCCACGACCGGCCCAGGGCGGAACAGCCCAAGGCCTCCAGCCAGCGTCGCCTACAGGCGGCGCTACGCCGCCTGTACCGGTTCCTGCTCGCTCATGGTGGCGTGCACAGCGACCCGATGCTGAACATCGAGCAGCCGCGGATGCCGCAGCGCTTTCCCAGGACGCTGTCGGAAGCGGACGTGGAAAATCTGCTCGCCGCACCGGATGTTGGCCGCCCGATCGGGCTGCGCGACCGGGCCATGCTGGAACTGCTCTATGCCGCCGGTCTGCGCGTCTCGGAACTGGTCAAGTTGCGATTGTTCGAACTGAACCTGGGCGACGGCGTCGTTCGCGTCCTGGGCAAGGGCGACAAGACTCGCCTGGTGCCGCTGGGCGAAATCGCGGTCGACTGGCTGACCCGCTATCTCCATGAAGCGCGGCCGGCGCTGCTCAAGGGCGGCAGCGGCGACGAAGTCTTCGTCAGCGCGCGGCGCAGCGGCCTTTCCCGGCAGATGTTCTGGACCCGGATCAAGCGCCACGCGGCGACGGCCGGCATCACCAAGCCGATCTCGCCGCACGTGCTGCGCCACGCCTTCGCCACCCATCTCATCAACCACGGCGCCGACCTGCGCGTCGTGCAACTGCTGCTCGGCCATGCCGACATCTCGACCACGCAGATCTACACCCATGTCGCCCGCGAACGCTTGAAGCAATTGCACGCGACGCATCACCCCAGGGGCTAGAGAATTAGTGTCGCCGAACCGGGATAAAATCCTCCGACCACGACGAGAAGCGACGCGAGCGAAAATGACCTACGAAGAACATCTCGACGAAGTAAGCACTTTGATCACGGAAAATTACGGAGTCAGCGACGAGGCGGCGATCGCGATGGTGATGCGCGCCCAGGCTGACGATTTCTTCAGCGGACACGATGACGATCCATCGATCTGCACGCTGGCGCGCGCTCATCAGGACGCCAGGGCCGTCTACAAAAAGTATCAATAGCTTGGGCGCTCGAACCTGACCAGCGCGCTAGCCTACGCTAACGCCGTGCCAGTATCAGCGAACCTTTTTCTCGCGGATCCAGGTCAATACGCGAGACCGAGGTAAATCCGGCTGTCGTCAACCAATTGGAATAATCTTCATGGCGATAGATTTGCGTCCCGGTCTCAAGCAGTAGTGTCAGACGAAACGCGGCGTGAAATTGACTGAGCTGGGTTTCCGCAAGGTATTCATGAATCACCAGCAAGCCCCCTGGATTGAGAGATTCACCGATCCGCTGGATGACCAGGCGATTTTCCTCCGCGGTATGGTTGTGGGCAACCGAGAGATAAAACACCAAGTCGAGGCCGCGGCCCCAGTCGTGGTCCAGCAGATTGCCCGGGCTCATGCGAATCCGGTCTGACAGTTGCAATTTTTCGATGGTCGAACCGGTTTCCATCAGGGCGCTTGGCAGATCGACGATGACCGCGCTGAGATGCGAATAACGCTGGCAAAACCGGATCGAATGCAGGCCATGCGATCCTCCCAAGTCAAGCAAGCGAAGATGCCGAGGTGCGACGGGCACATGCTTGAGGAGATCGGGGCCCAGATCCAACGCAAATGCGCCCATGTAAGAAGCGAACAACTGACCGAGGTGGGGCTTTTCCACCATCGTGTCCCAAAGCGTTTGCTCCGGTGCGCCACTTCGTACCGCATCGCTAAGGGTTCCCATCATGGACCAGGCCTCTTGCGTCCACAACAAGCCTGGCGTGTAATCAACCTGGCCGACACTGGTGAACCAGCGTTGTGTGCTTGCCGCGTTGGTAAAGAACTCGCCCTGCTTCTCCAGGTAACCCACCGCCACCAAAAAATCGGCCAGGGTAGCGGTGCCCTGAGGACTCGAATGAATCTTCTCGGCCAAGAGGGAAAGCTCAAGGGGCCCATTGGCGAGCGCCTCGAACAGCCCCAGGCGCCCGGCGGAGATGATGGCCGCCGACTTCATCATGGGCATGTAGATATCGAGCATGGCCAGCTCCGCCGAATCGCCAGTCTCGCACGCATCTGTTTTCGATAGAAACATGATTTGTTGGGTTGTCCTTATCAGGCTTGGTCAGCGCAACGCCGCGTCAATGGGCTGCCAGTCAGGCGCGCAAACTGCGGAGCACGGCCTGGGTCATCGTGACCGTGTTGCCCGTGCCGCGGATGTCGCCGGTGCGCGCCGCCTCAATCGCCAGGGCTTCGGTGATGGCGCGAGACATCGAAGCGGCCATCCGTACCGCGCCGTCGTTGCCGCGGCTATGCCCGAGCCAGTCGAACATCATCCGCGTCGACTCCATCATGGCGTAAGGATTGGCAATACCCCGGCCGGCGATGTCGGGCGCGGAACCATGCGTGGCCTGGGCCATCACGACGTCGCCGTCGCCGATGCACAGCCCCGGCGCCATGCCCAGGCCGCCGACCAGGCCGGCCGCTTCATCGGAAAGGATGTCGCCGAACATGTTGGTCGTGACGACGACGTCGAACGACTGGGGATCGCGCACCAGGCGCATCGCAAAGGTGTCCACGATCACATCGTCCACCAGCACGTCGGGATACTCGGGCACGAGCTTGAGGCACTCTTCCACGAACATGCCGCAGCTCAACTTGAACACGGTGTCCTTGTGCACATAAGTCAGATGCCGGCGCCGCTGCCGCGCCAGTTCGAACGCGGCGCGTGCGACGCGGCGGCTGCCGGTGCGGGTGATGACGCGAACCGAGAGCGTCACTTCGTCTGTGGGGCGGAACTCGCCCGAACCGAGAACCATGTTGCGGTCGGGCTGGAAGCCTTCGTTGTTCTCGCGCACGATCACCAGGTCCACGTCGTCGTACAGACAGCCGATGCCCGGGTAGGAACGGGTAGGACGGACATTCGCGAACAGGTTGAACTGCTTGCGCAAGATCGGGTGAGGATTGATCGCGTTGGCGAGCTGGGGATAGGCGCGGTGGCCAATGGGCCCGAGTATCCAGCCGTCGAGCGTCGTGAGCCCTGCAAGTGTTTCCGGCGGCAGCGTGTGTCCGTGCGTGTCGAGGGCTGAGCGGCCGATCGGCAGCGGCAACCAGTCGATGGCGACGTCGTGGAGTTGAGCTGCGGCGCGGCTGATCTCAACCGCAGCGGGCACGATCTCGTGGCCGATATCGTCGCCGTTCAGGATGCCGATTCGTAGAGGGGTCATATTGTTCATTGAGGGTTGTTGTTGATTTGCGTGCCGCTCGTGACATTCGCGTTTCGAGTCGGTTTGCCCGCTCATTCTTCGAGCCGGATGTTCCGCGCCTTGGCCAGCGCGGTCCAGCGCGCTATCTCGGAGCGGATGTATTCGCCGAACTGCTCAGGCGTCATGGGCCACGGCTCGACGGCTTCACTCGACAATTGCTTGCGCAACTCAGCCGTATTCAGCACCGCCACCTGTGTTTCGTTCAGCCGCTTGACCACGTCGGGCGCCATGCCTGCCGGCCCTACAGTGCCGTACCACTGCATCGCATCGAAACCCTTGAAACCCAGTTCCACCATGGTAGCAACGTCCCTGAGCTGAGCACTGCGTGCCTTGCCCGTCACCGCCAGAGCGCGTATCCGCCCCGAACGGAGGTGCGGCAAGGCTGCTGCCAAGCCCGGGAACATCGCCTGGGTCCGCCCGCCCAACAAGTCGTTGATCGCAGGCGCGATGCCGCGGTAAGGGACGTGCAGGATTATGGTCCCCGTTTCCTGCTTGAACAGTTCCATCGTCATGTGCGTTAGAGACCCCGCCCCGGCAGAGCCATAGCTCACCTTATCCGGATTGCGTTTCACATAATCGACGAACTCCATGACCGTCTTCACTGGCAGGTTCGCATCGACGACCAGCACATTGGGCGTCGCGCCTATCATCCCGATCGGCGTGAACTGCTTGATCGGATCATACGGGATGCTCCGGGTCGCCGGCGTCGTACCGTGTGTCGCCACGTAACCTTGCATCAGCGTGTAACCGTCCGGTGCGGCACGCGCGGTCGTCACGCTGGCGATGACTCCACCACCGCCGCCTTGATTCTCGACGATGAAGGTCTGGCCGAGGAGCACACCCCAGCGCTGAGTGACCACCCGCGCGATCATGTCATTGCCGCCGCCAGCGGCGACCGGCACGATATAGCGAATCGACCTCGAAGGATATGACTGCGCAAAGCCGATGCGAGGCAGCGCGACGATGGCTGCAGTTGCCTGAAGCAGGTGGCGGCGTTTCATGTTGTCTCCTTCCTCAACGGTTGATCAATTCGCAGCAGGTTCGGCGTGCGGATTGAGTTCATTCAGGCGTGGCCGCCTGCTCGCTGGCGAGCCTATCCTCGGCAGCGCAAGCGTGCTTGTAAACTACAATCTCTCCAACCCCTATTTCGATTCACGCAAATGCGCCAGTGACCGCCGGCCGCGCGCCGGCGTGCTGGGAGTCAAGGTGGTTCACGGCGTGAATCCGGTCATCCAATCGGTCTACAATTCGAGGCCTAAAATTCGTTCCGGATTCGATTGTAGCCTCGCACCAGTGAAAGGTTCGCCTGGGTAACACTTTCGGAAAAGTCGGCGACGTCGGCAGACACTGGCTTGATACGTGCTAGTTCATCGTCCGAATGCACATTCGTGGTGGAAGGGATATGGAAGCCGGGCGGCACATGACAACCTTCGACCACCGAGTTGTGTCGCACGACGGAACGGTCGCCAACCGAGCAATTGAACAGCACAGAATTAAATCCGATAAAGACATTGTCGCCGACCGTGCAGGGGCCATGCACGATGGAACGATGGGCAATCGATGTGGAACGACCGATCATGACGCCACCACCGGCCTTGCAGTGAATCACTACGCCGTCCTGAATGTTTGAGTTGGCGCCAATGACTATCGCCTCCATATCGCCGGCCTCATCCACCTCGTCAGCACGGATTACCGCGTAAGGACCGATGAAAACATTTTCGTGAACGATCACCTTGCCGCAGAGAATGGCGGTCGGATCGACGAAAGCTGATTCATGCACGACGGGGATATGCCCCGACGGATTTTTGCGAATCATGTTTTGCCCCAAGCTTACGAAGGCATGATGCTAGCACGCTCGAAAACTTCGGCTATTTTTACTCTACTGGGTCACCCTAGCAGCCGGCAAAGTGGAACGACATAAGGCAGGCTACAAATTTCCATTCAACTGACTCGTTGTGCGGGTATCGCGCCGAGTCGGTGATTAACCGCCATCAGTCTTGCCAATCGACGGCAATCTCATGCGCCACGCAGGGATCCAGGGTCAGGACGGCACGGCGTGCCAGCGCCGCCGTCTGCAGGGCGGTGGCGCAGTACCGCCCGACCAGGAGCGAGGGCAGCGCACCCTCGGGATGAAAGTTCCATTCGGTCGGTGCGACGATGACGTAGCGCGCCACCTTGCCGTCCGCCACGAGCAGTTCGTGCATCAGCAGACCGCGCGCCGTCTCGACCAAGGCGCGCCCCCGGTCACCGCCCAGCGATTGCGCGGCCACCGTCCCGGGCAATGGCCGGGCGACATCATTCACGGCCAGCGCCGCCAATTCCTGCAGGCGTGCCACCAGCCGCGCCAGGAGGGGCTGCGGCGCCAGCGCCCGGATCAACGGATCGCCCTGGCGCCGTGAGTAGGCGCCGGTCTCGGCCGGCAGCCCCTGCCAGGTCGGTCGCTCGGAAAACACTTGAGAAAGCTCGGGCCGATCCATCCCGGCGGCGACGGAATCGAGGGCCGGAAGTTGCACCACGGGGGGCAGGAGAGCTTCGCCCTTGCCCTCGTCAGCGAGTTGCCGGCAAAGTTGCGCGGCCCATCCCTTAGCTGCGAAGCACCAGTCGGAGAAATCCTCCGCAGTGGTCATGCCCAGCCATGCATCCGGCGCCATGACGAACAGATCTCCGCCGAGGAAATCGAGGAACCGAGATTCGTGCAGCGTTTGCCAGTCGCCCGCCAGGGCGCGGCGCCAGTGGGCGAAGACGCTGATGGCCGACTCCAGGCCGAGTTCGCGCGGCCAGTCGACGAGCAGGCGCCAGAGATGCTCCTGCGCCGCCTCGGCGGCTATCGCCCCATCCAGATGGCAACTCACGCCACCCTCCCGGGCGACGCCGCACGCAGCCGCCGCAGCCGCGCCCTGGGCCCGGCCGCACAGTGTGAAGAGTTGCGCCAGCAATGCCGCCGCCCGCGCCACCGGCAGGCCCTGCAGCAGGACGGCGGCCGATGCGCGACTGCTGGCGATTGCGACACCGGCCACACGGCCGGCGGCGCAGGTCAGTCGAATGTCGAGTTTGCCCGGATCCATGGATCCATCCTACAGGCAGTCCGTTGGACTTCAGTCGGCCGCGACCGCGACTCCGAGTGGCGCGGCAGTCCGGGTGAGCCAGAGGGCCATCAGGAAACTGGCGGCGACGACCATCACCACGGCGGCGCCGAAGTACAACTCTTTGCCTTCGCTCCAGGCATCGATCGCCGGCACGGTCAGTTTCATCAGGCCGAAGGCCGCCACCAGCAGGCTGACGCCGGCGACCACCAGGCTCATGACGCGCGAGGCGACCCGCGCGATCTGGTCGGCGCGCAGGATCAGGCGCGAGATCCAGAAACCGTTGATGCCGTCGGTGACCAGCATCCCGAGCATGAACAGCAAGCCCAGCGTCAGCGCGTGCTGCCAGCCGCCGAACTGGGTCGCGGTCAGCGCGAACAGCGCCGCCTGGCTGACGGTATCGAAGGACAGCGCGAACAACGCGCCGACCAGCGCGATCAGTCCGGGGCTGGCGGCGCGCGTGAGACGGCCGAGAAACTTACCCTTAAGACCCACCGGCATCACCACCTGATCGGGATTGCACTTCAGCACGGCATGCAGGTTCATCACCCCGAGCGTCGCGAGGAATGCGATCGAGACCCAGGCGCCGAAGGCCTCCAGCCATGTCGGGATCTGCCACCGTTGCGCCAGATTGGCAACGATCAGGGCGAAACCGATCACCACCGTGCCATGGCCGAGCGAAAACAGCACGCCGCAGATGCGCGCCAGACGAGGATTGCTCCGGGCATTGAAACGGGTCAGGCCGTCGATGGTGGCGAGATGATCGGCGTCGAAACCGTGGCGCATGCCGAGCGCGAATACCAGCAGGCAGAGCGCGATCCAGTCTTGCGGCAGCGATTGGTCCATGGCAAATACGGGGCGGGTTGTCGTCCCGCTATTATGCAGAACTTTCTACTCTTCTTACAAGTAAAAGTTGTTCCGCTGCTCGCCCAGCCCGCCGACGCGCAACGCCGATAGGCCTTATTGCGCCAGCGGCAGGGTCAGCATGAAGAGCGCGCCGCCAGCGGCATGATTGCCGGCGGAGAGCCGGCCGCCGTGGCGCTCGACGATGCCGTAGCTGATCGCCAGTCCGAGACCGGTGCCCTTGCCGACCGGTTTGGTGGTGAAGAATGGATCGAAGATCCGCGGCAGATTTTCATCGGAGATGCCCGGACCGTTGTCGTGGAATTCGATCAGCGCGCTGCCTCCTTCGCCGCGCCCGGCGATGACCAGACGGGCGTCATCCTGCTCGGCCGTGGCGTCGCAGGCGTTCTGCACCAGGTTCATCGCCACCTGCTGCATCTGCCCCGGCGAGCCGACGACGGGCAGCGCCGGCGGCAGTTGCAGATCGACGCGAAACTTGTCGCCGCGGACCTTCGCCACCCAATGCACGGCACGCTCTATCACCTGCACCAGATCGAAGTGCCGCTGCTCGTCGCGATCGAGGGCCGAGAAGCGCTTCAGGCTATCGACGATGTCGCGGGTGCGCTGGGCGCCCTCGACCGTGCCCTCGATCAGCTGCGGCAGGTCCTCGACGATCCGGTCGATGCGCAGCTCGCGGCGCAGCGTCTCGATCTCGGCGGCAGGCCTGCCGCGATGCACGGCATCGAGGTAGCTGTGCAGTCTTTCGGAATAGCGTTTCAAGGCGACCACATTGCCGAGCACGAAGCTGATCGGGTTGTTCAGTTCGTGGGCAACGCCGGCTACCAGGCGGCCCAGCGAGGCCATTTTTTCCGAGTGCAGCAGTTGCTGCTGGGTGCGCTTGAGATCCTCGTGCGCCTGGCGCAAGGCCTTGTAGGCACGGCGCAGTTCGCCCACCGGGCGGCCGGTGACGACCACCCCGAGCAGTTTGCCGACACCCGAATAGCGAGGCGTGCAGTTTACCGAGACCGGCACTTGGCCACCTGCGGCGGTGGCCAGTTGCAATTCGCAGTCGTGCAGGGTCTCGCCGCCGTGGCCGGCGAAATAGTGCTGCGACTGCTGGCGCGAAGCCTCGTCGGCGAACAGTTCGAAGATCATCCGCCCCTTCAGTTCTGCTTCAGTCTTGCCGGTCAGGGCGAGCAGCGACTGGTTGACGTCCTCGATGATGCCGGCGCGGTTGCAGACGATCAGGATGTCGGACATCGAGGTCAGCACGCTCATGATGAACTGCTGCGATTCCTCGAGCGCGGCGTTCTTGTCCTCGAGCGCGACCTCGTATTCGAGCAGGTCGTGATAGACCTCGTCCATCTTCTGAATGACGTCGATCCAGATATGCTCGCCGGCCGAAGCGCCGGATGTCGCCGCCAGGCTTTCCAGCATCTGCGCGGCGCCGCTCTCGGAATCGCGCACCGGCCGTCCGGAGCCGCCCATTTACGATCTCGGCTTGAGATGCGAATGGACGGCGCCACCTTTGCCCTTCGGGGCATAGCCATGCGTGTGGCGATCCTGCTCGGCTTCGACCGAGACCAGGTTGAGCTTGCCGTGCCGCACGCCGCGCTCGGCCATCAGCGCATCGGCGAAGGCGCGCACCGACTGCGTCGTGCCCTTGAGGATGACGCTCTCGATGCAATGCTCATGGTCGAGATGGGCATGCAGGGTGGCGACGGTGAGATCGTGATGCTCGTGCTGAATTTCCGTGAGACGCTCGGCCAGCTCGCGCTCATGGTGCTTATAGACGTAGGAAAGATTGGCCACGCAATGTTTGGCCTCGCCGCGCGTTTGGCGCAATGCCTCCAGTTGGCCACGCAGCATGTCGCGCACCGCCTCGGAACGGTTGCGATAGCCGCGTTCCGCGATCAGCCGGTCGAACTCGTGGGCGAGATCAACGTCTAGCGAAATAGTGAAGCGTTCCATACACGTCTCCTAATGAACGGTGCACACCATACACGGATCGAAGGACCTGACGATGTGCTGCACAGCCAGCGGCGCCTCTTCGCCATCGCCCACCGGTGCACCGACCAGGGCCTGCTCCAATGCGCCGGGTGTGCCTTGCGCGTCGCGCGGCGAGAAATTCCAGGTGGTCGGGGCGACGATCTGATAGCTGTGGATGCGCCCGCGCCTGACCGACAGCCAGTGACCGAGCGCGCCGCGCGCCGCCTCGACCAGGCCCTCGCCCTCGGCCTCCCTGGGCATCTCGCCAACGACGCAGTAAGGCTCGCCTGGCCTGAGCTGCTCGGTCCAGGCTTCCATCGCCGGCAGCACCCGGGCAATTTCAATCAGCCGCGCCACGACCCGGCTCATAACGTTGGCGCCACCACTGGCCAAGAGATCGCGAACCAGGGGCTGGCCGGCTACCACCTGCCGAGCCAGCGCGCCGGTCTCGACGACGCGACCGGCCCAGCGCGGCGCCTTGCACCAGCTGTAGGCGCCGGTCTTGTCTGCGAGCGGCACGGTGGCGCCCTGCGCAGGATGCTGCGGCCCCTCGGCCTGGGCATACCAGGCGTGGCTGACGTCCTCGCGGATATCGTCAGTGTCGAGCAGCCTCAGGCTGCCGTCCCAGACGCCGGCGGGAAACATCCGGCCCGCATCCTGCGGGTAATTGCCGTAGCTGATGAAGCAATCGCCGCCACGCCCGAACCGTGCCAGATCGAGGTCGTGGGCAATGCCGAGGAAACGTCGGAAATCGCTGGCATGAGGCGCACGCGCGGCGGCCCAATGTTCCAGAGCAGCGACGCTGTCGATCGCGGCGACCGCCTCCAGTCGATCGCCAAACAGCGTGTCCTCGAGAAAACGGCGGAATTCACGGAGCAGTCGGTACAGGCGGATTTTCTCCGAGGCTTGCAGCGGCCGCGAGGAGCCTCCCGGCTGCATGGCCAGGGTGTGCGGCCACTTGCCGGCCAGGAGGCCCATCAGATGCATGAAGGCGGCGCGCGCCGGCAACGCGGGGCCGACAGCTGAGCCTGTCAGCGCACGAAAGCGCTGCTCGGCATCGGCGAACCAGGGGCGTCCGCAGTAGGCGGCGCGGGCAAAATCCGGCATGAAGAAAAGATAGAAATGGCTGAAGTGATCGGCCAGATTTTCCGCCGCAAGCAGCAGGTTAGCGGCGAGGCGGCCATTGGCAGGCGGCGTGACGCCCATCGCGCCGCCCAGCGCCTGTGCCGCCGCCGCCGATTGCGCCACCGAGCAGATGCCGCAGATACGCGGCACGAACACCAGCGCATCGGCGGGCATCTTGCCCTGCAGGATCTGCTCGAAGCCGCGATACATGGGCGAGTTGACATAGGCGGCGCGCACCGTGCCGTCGGCCACGTCCAGCGTCACCTCGAGATCGCCCTCGACGCGGTTGAAAGGACCGACGATCAGCCGCTTCACGATCAACGCCCGGCCTTCTTCACCGTCGGCGCGCGCAGGATGTGATCCGCCTTGGCGTTCTCGCGCACCCTGGCCGGCGTCGCCGATTTTGACAACGCCGCCAGCGCGATGAACCAGGCCTTGGGCATGTCCGAGGGCAAGCCGATGGGTATGCCGGCGACCGTCGGCGTCTCGGCGAAGGGATGGCCGGGTTCCTCGAAGCCAGGATCGGTGCAACGGATGCAGGCATAGCCGCCGCGCAGGCACGAGCCGCTACCGTTCCACAGTCGCGTATTGCAATCGGCGTGCGCCTGCGTGCCCTTGCAGCCGAGTTGTTCCATCAGGCAGCCCTGGTCGGAAGGCTTGGCGGCGCTGGCCTTGAACTCGTAGAACTCGTTGCGCGGGCAGCCGTGATGGACCAGTTGATCGGCATAAAAGCGCGGCCGGCAGAAGTCATCGAGATCCTCGTGCAGCAGCGTGCCGCGTGCCAGCGCAATCAGGGTCTCGTTGATCCAGTCGGGATGGGTCGGGCAACCGGCGATATTGATCACCGGCAGGCCGCCGCCGGCGCGAAAATCGGCGCCGAGCAGACCGCCCGGCGCATCGCCGTCGTATTGCAGGCCGCAGGCATCGGTCGGATTCACGCCCGCCGCAGTGACCCCGCCATACGCGGCGCAGGTGCCCACCGCCACGACATGTCGCGCCCGCGCCGCCAGCGCCCGCAGCCAACTCAACATGGTCTCGCCGCTGCCGGAGAGCATGTGAAAACGGCCGCTGCCGTTGGGGCCGCGCAACACCGCCCCTTCGACGCAAAGGATGTCGAGCGGCCGCCTGCCGTCGACGCAGGCGGCCAACAGCGCACGCGCCTCGCCGGCGCTTTGTTCCGACAAGCTTGGATGCCACATGAGTTCGATGCCCTCATCGGCCAGCGTGACGAACAAGGGCTCGCCCTCGGCCCCCAGCCAGGACAGGGTGCAGCCGCCGCAGCCGCCGGACTGGAGCCAGAGAAGATTCATGCCTTGGTGAGGCCGTAGCGGAGCAGCTTGGAGCGCAGCCCGACCCGGGACAGACCGAGTTCCAGAGCGGCGTGCGTCTTGTTCCAGCGGTTGCGGACCAGCGCTTCCTTGACGACCCGCGCTTCGAGTTGCTCCATCCGCTCCTTCAGGCCGCCGTCCAGGCCGGACAGAACCGACAGTTCGCGCTCCTGCGCCTCCTCGCCGGCGGCGAAGAGCACCCTGGGACTCAACAGTTCCGCACCCAACCATTCCCCGTCGGATAACGCCAGCATGCGCAGGATCTCGTTGGAGAGTTCGCGCACATTGCCCGGCCAGCGATAAGCGCAGAGGCATTCCATGGCCTCGCGGGTGAAACCCTTGACCTTGCGGCGCAATTGCGTCTGGCCGCGTTCGAGCAGGCCCGCCGCGATCGGCGGAATATCCGGCGGCCGCTCGCGCAGGGCAGGAAGATGCAGGGTGACGGCGGCCAGGCGGTAGTACAGGTCTTCGCGGAAACGGCCGGAACGCACGTCCTCTTCAAGATCGCGGTTGGTGGCGGCGATCGCCCGGACATTCACCGAGAGCGGACGCGGACTGCCCAGCGGACGGATCTCTCCGTCCTGCAGGACGCGCAGCAACTTGACCTGGAAGGCGGCCGAGGTCTCGCCGATCTCGTCGAGGAAAATCGTGCCGCCGTCGGCCTGCTGAAACAAGCCGATGCGATCTTCATAAGCGCCGGTGAACGCGCCGCGCTTGTGGCCGAACAGTTCCGACTCAAGCAGGGTGTCGGGCAGCGCGGCACAGTTCTCGACCACGAAGGCCTGGTCGCCGCGCGCGCTGGCATAGTGGATGGCCCGTGCCAGAAGCTCCTTGCCGGTCCCTGATTCGCCGGTGACGAGGATGGACAGTTCATGCGGCGCGAAACGCGCCGCCAGCTCGCAGACCGCGTCGACCGGGCTGCCTGGCGCGCGCGCCAGGCGCTCGAAACCGGCGCGCGCACTGGCCTCCAGACGCTTCGCCCGGACCCGCCGTTGCAGGGCGGCGGGGCTGTCCTTCAACTCCAGCGACAGGCGCTGGTTGTCCTGCTGCAAACGATAGAGCTCCGCCGCGCGCTTCAGGATCAGCAGCAGTTGCTCGGGCTGCCAGGGCTTCATCAGGTATTGCCAGATGCCGGCCTCGTTGATGCCGGCGATGATGTCCTCGGCATCGGTGTAGCCGGAGATGATGATGCGCACCGAGTCCGGCCAATCCAGCCGCACCTGGCCGAGAAACTCGACGCCGGAGACACCCGGCATGCGCTGGTCGCAGAGCACGATCTCGACGAACTCGCGGCGCATCACCTGAGTCGCCTCCTCGGCGCTGCCGGCGGTGAAAACCGTGAAGTCCTCCTCCAGGGTACGGCGTAGCGCCTCCTGCGAGCGCACCTCGTCGTCGACCACCAGCACCGTCGGCAACGTCGTCCTTGTAGCGCTGTTCATGGCGGAACCTTCCAGCCCAGATCGCGATGGCGCGCCAGATGACGCGGAGTCCACGAATGCGGCGATTTGTTCACGAAATGATAACGCGCGACATGATAGCTGGGGTCGAAGCCGTAGAAGTTTCGCTTCATCTCTCCCAGTTCCTCCGCCCGATATTGCGCCAGCGGCTTGGCCGACTCATCAAGAATGCGCCGCTGGCGTTTGGCGGCCAGCCGCGCCGCGTAGTCGCCAGCCCGGCCGAGTTCGCGCGCACGACCAGCGACCTCGCTGCGAAACCCTGCCGGATCGCCGGCCAGGCAGGCGTCGATCAGTCCGCAGTCCTGCGCCGCGCGGGCGGAAAGCGGCAGTCGGTGCTTCATGATGGCGCGAGCGGCATCGATGCCGACGCGCGGCGGCAGGAGATAGGTCCAGTACTCCGAGCCGAAGAGATTGCCCATGTTCCGGTAATGCGGATTGAGCACGACTCCGTCGCGGGCCCAGACCAGATCGGCGGCGCGTGCCAGGAAGACGCCACCCGCGCCGGCATTGCCGGCCAAAGCGGCGACGGTCAGCTTGGACTCCATGCGGATCAGCGTCTCGGCCAGATCGTCGATGGCCTCGATGTTGCGCCACGATTCGTCGGCCGGGCTTGCGGCCGCCTCAATGACGTTGAGATGAATGCCGTTCGACCAGAAATCCGCGCCGCCGGCGAGCACCAGCACGCGCGTCGGCCGCGCCGCCGCCCAGTCGACGGCCGTCCGCAGACGGCGGCACTGCTCCGTGCTCATGGCGCCGTTGTAGAACTCGAAGACTAGAGTGCCGATGCCCTCATGCTCCTCGTAGGCGATGTCCTGCCAGGTGCCCTCGGCTTTCCAAAAATCGGGGCGAGACAAATCGGATAACTCTTGCAAGCTGGCAGCGTGATCGGCAAAGGCGAGCGTCGCCGGCAGCTTGATCGAGGCGGATCGGCCACGTTTGACCTGGCCGATCCACACCGCGCCATCGACCGTGGCGCGGAGCAGCGCCGTCTCGCGCCGCCCGATCAGTTCGCCGGGACTGCCACCGCGAAGCTTGGTCTCGGCCCAGCCGTCATAGAGATGACAGGGTTCGCCGAACAGGCTGTCGGCGACACCGGGGAAGCCGTCGGCGGCATGCAACTTTCGCAGCACCGTTGCGCTGTCATCCCGTTGCCAGTCGATGGCGCGATCGATCTGTTTCATCTGCGGCCGCTTTCGACCCTGGGCAGCCATCTCGGAGAGCCGTTTCGGCACGAACTGACCAGAGGCGAAGCGCTCGACCGCAGTCATCACCGCGCGAACCGCCGCCGCAGTGACTTCGATGCGATAGAGGCTGGCCTTCTTCCCTTCCCGCATGGGGAAGTTTTCGCTGGCCCAGATCGGCCCGCCATCCATCTCGGCTTCGGCCTGCAACACCGTCACGCCCCATTCCGCGTGGGCCTTCCTCCCGTCCAGAACGGCCCAGTCGAGTGCCGAGGGGCCGCGATCGCCGACGATGCCCGGATGCACGATCAGGCAGACATGGTGCCGCCAGACCGTCTCGGGAATCGCCCGGCGCAGGTAAGGCGCGACGATCAGGTGCGGCCTGAACAGCGCCACTGCTTCCTCGGTGACGGAGTCCGAGACGTCATACTCGAGCGAAACCTCGTGGCCGGCTACGCCAAGTTCGCCATGGAGTCGCTGGGTCAGACCGTTGAAAGCGTGGGCGAGGAGCAGGATACGCATCGTCGCCAGCTTCAGCAGATGCGCGGCAACTGCTCGCCGGTCAGCCAGTCGACAATGCGCCGGCCGCCAAAACCCGTGGTCATCTGCACGAAGTGATGGCTGTCCTCGTGCACCGTGCCGATGATCGCGGCGCGGCTCCCGAGCGGGTGGGCGCGGAGCGCCGCGAGCGCGCGCTCGGCATCGTCGCTGGCAACGATGGCCACCAGTTTGCCCTCGTTGGCGACATAGAGCGGATCGAGGCCGAGCAACTCGCAGGCTGCCGCGACCTCCCTGTTGATCGGCAGCGCCGGCTCCTGAAGCATCATGCCGACCGCCGACTGCTGGGCGATTTCGTTCAGGGTGGTGGCCAGGCCGCCGCGCGTCGGATCGCGCAGCGTGCGGACATCGGCGCCGCTTTTCATGAGCGCTGCGACCAGGCCATGCAGGGCCGCGGTGTCGGAGATTATCGGCGAGGAGAAACCCAGGCTTTCCCGCTGCGCCATGATCGCCATGCCGTGGTCGCCGAGCGTGCCGGAAACCAGGATGCGGTCGCCGGCGCGCGCTCGGTTGCCCGACAGATTCACACCCTCGGGCAGGAAGCCCAGGCCGGTGGTGGTGATAAACACGCCGTCGCCGTGGCCCCGCTCGACCACCTTGGTGTCGCCGGCGACCACCGGCACGCCCGCCTCCTTCGACGCGCAAGCCATCGAGTCTATGATGCGTTTCAGCTCGGCGAAGGGAAAACCTTCCTCGAGGATGAAACCGGCGGTGAGATACAGCGGCGTTGCGCCCATCATCGCGACGTCGTTGATCGTGCCATGCACCGACAGGCAGCCGATGTCGCCGCCGGGAAAGAACAGTGGCGAGACGACGTGGCAATCGGTGCTCAGCACCAGCCTGCCGGCTGCGGCAGGCAACACCGCACCGTCGTCATTCTGCCCGAGGTACTCGTTGGCAAAGGCTCCTGCGAACAATTCCTCGATCAGTTGCGCCATCGCCCGGCCGCCCGAACCATGGCTCATGTCGACGCAGCCTTGCTTGATGTCCAGAGGGCGGACATAGCCTCTTTTTATTTCGCTCATGCTTGCACCAGTTGCTTGAATCTGCCGTAGGTGTAATGCGCGGCGCAGGCGCCTTCCGAGGAGACCATGCACGAGCCCATCGGATTTTCTGGCGTGCACACCGTGCCGAACAGCTTGCATTCCCAGGGCCGCTTGACACCGCGCAGGATGGCCCCGCACTCGCAAGCCTTGTTGTCGGCGACCTGGCGATAGCTCAGGGGGAAGCGCTTTTCCGCGTCGAACTGCGCGTAGTGCCCGCGGATCGAGAGCGCCGAATAGGGCACGATATTGAGGCCGCGCCATTCGAACTCGCGGCGCAACTCGAACACCTCCGCCACCAGGTTCTGCGCCTTGAGATTACCCTCTCGCGTGACCGCGCGCGAGAACTGGTTTTCCACTTCGGCACGGCCCTCATTGACCTGTTTCACCAGCATCAGGATGGCCTGCATCACGTCGAGCGGCTCGAAGCCGGCGATGACCACGGGCTTGCGATACTCCTCGGCGAAGAACTCGTAAGGCCGGCTGCCGATCACCGTCGACACATGCGCCGGGCCGATGAAGCCATCGAGCGGCACCGTGCCGTAGTCGCGCACTTCCGGCGACTCGAGGATATGACCGATCGCCGAAGGCGTCAGCACGTGGCAGCAGAGCACGGAAAAGTTTTTCAGGCCCAAGATCTGCGCCTGTCTGATCACCACCGCGGTGGGTGGCGTCGTGGTCTCGAAGCCGATGGCGAAGAACACCACCTGTTTTTCCGGATGTGCCTGCGCCAAAGCCAGCGCATCGGCGCAGGAATAGACGATGCGAATATCGCCACCCTGCGACTTGGCCTTCAGCAGCGACAATCCATGAGAAGCCGGAATGCGCAAGGTGTCGCCGTAAGTGCATAGCGTGGCGCCGTGTTCCAACGCCAGTGCTATGGCCATGTCCACGCGGCCGATGGGCAGGACGCAGACCGGGCAGCCGGGGCCGTGAATCATATGCACATTGGCCGGCAACAGATCGGCGATGCCATAGCGGGAAATGGCATGGGTATGGCCGCCGCAAAATTCCATGAAACTGTAGCTGCGTGTTGCGTCTGCGGCGCATTTTGTCGCAATGGCGACGGCGGCGGCCAGCCCTTTGGCCAATTCGCCATCGCGAAATTCGTCAACGTACTTCACGATATTTCACTCCGCGGCCAAGGCCGCCTCGCCCAGTTCGGCGAACAGTTGCAGGGTCTTCTCGGCTTCCTCGGGATCGAGTTTGGTCAGCGCATAGCCGACATGGACGATGACGTAATCGCCGACCGCGGCGTCATCGATCAGGGCCAGCGAACATTCCTTGCGCACGCCGCCCAGTTCGATCACCGCCATGTCGGCGTCACGGATTTCGACGATGATTGCAGGCAATGCCAGACACATGATTCAAGCCTCCAGGAAGTGCCGGGCCACCCAGGCCTGACCGAGGGAAATACCGCCGTCGTTGGGCGGTAACCGGCGCGCGCGAAGCACCTGCAAGCCCGCGTCAGTCAAGCGGGCAGTCAAGGCCCGCGTCAGGATCTCGTTGAGAAAGCAGCCGCCGCCCAGTGTCACGGTCCTCTGACCTGTTGCCTTCGCCGCGAGATGGAGCCATTCGGCGAGCGCCGCAGCCAGAGTCGCATGAAACTGCGCAGCGGCCTGCGCCGGGTCAGCGGCGTTGGCCATCGCCGCGAGCAGCGGCATCAGGTCGAGCACGCCATCCGCGCCGATACGCCAGCCGCCGGTCAACGGCGAGGCGTGACCAGCGCGCTGGGCGAGGCCTTCGAGCAGCATCGCCGCCTGTCCTTCGAACGCCGCCACGGCGCGCACGGCCAGGAGTCCGGCTACGGCATCGAAGACGCGGCCGAGGCTGGACGTCGGCGGGCAATTCACGCCTCGATCGAGCATCGCCGCCAAACCGTCCGCCGCCGCTTGCATGGCAAAGCGCGGCGCGATCTCGGCGCCGCGGCCGAGTTGCCACAGCGCCGCGGCGGCCATCCGCCACGGTTCGCGCGCGGCGCGGTCGCCGCCAGGCAGCGGCAGCGGCGCAAGCCGCCCGATCCGTTCGCAATGCCGGCCATCGACCAGCAGCAGTTCGCCGCCCCAGGCACCGCCATCCGCACCCAGGCCGACGCCGTCCGCCGCCAGGCCCAACACCGGTCCCTCGTAGCGATGTTCCGCCAGCACCGCCGCGATGTGCGCATGATGATGCTGCACGGCGATGATATGCAGTCCGTTCCTGGCCGCAAAGGCGGCGGCGAAACGGCTCGAATGAAAGTCAGGATGAAGGTCGTGGGCAACTATCTCCGGTTGAACGTCGGTGAGTTCGAGCAGGCGCGCAACGCTCTCTTCATGGAAGAGGCAACTCGCGGCATTGTCGAGATCGCCGATATGCTGCGAGACGTAGGCCTCGTCACTGCGCGTCACGCAAATCGAATTCTTGAACCAGCCGCCGCAGGCCAGGACGCTGGGTCCGGCTGAGGCCAGCCTGATGGCGCGCGGCGTGAACCCCCGGGCGCGGCGGATGAATTGTGCGCCGCGAATCACGCTGTCGTCGCAGGGTGACACGATATCGCGGTCGTGCATCAGGAACGCATCGGCGATGCCGGACAGGCGCATGACGGCCTGGTCGTTGGCTGTCACCAGCGGCTCGCCGCCGGGGTTGGCGCTGGTCGCGACCAGCGCCAGTGTTTGCTTCGCCTCCAGCCAGTCGCGGCCGGCCGGCCGGCCTGCGGCCTCGTGGAAGAGCAGGAACTGGATCGGCGTTGTCGGCAGCATCACCCCGAGCGAACTCAGTCCCGGAGCCACGCCCTCCAGTTTCAGGTCGCAATCGCCATGCTTCTTCAAAAGCACGATGGGCCGCTCTGGGGCGGCTAGGAGTGCGGCTTCCTCAGTGTCGATCTCGGTGTAGTCGCGTGCGGAAACCACGTTCGCCAGGAGCACGGCGAAGGGTTTTTCCTCGCGCGATTTTCGCGCCCGCAGGCGTGCCACGGCGCCCGCGTCGTCCGCCGCGCAGATCAGGTGGAAGCCGCCCAGGCCCTTGATCGCAACGATGGCGCCATGCCGGATCAGACGCAAGGCCCCGACGATCGGCTCATGCGGCAAGGGTTTCCCGCGGGCATCGTGGAGAGAGAGTTGCGGGCCGCAATCGGGGCAGCAGGTCGTCTCGGCATGGAATCGGCGATCGGCCGGATCGGCATATTCGCCGGCGCACTCGGCGCACAAAGGGAAGTGCGCCAGGCTGGTCTGCGCGCGGTCGTAAGGCAGGTGGCGCGTGACCGTGTAGCGCGGTCCGCAGTGGGTGCAGGTGATGAAGGCATGAGCATGGCGCCGATTGCCCCTATCGAAAAGTTCGTCCAGGCAATCGGCGCAGGTCGCCGTGTCGTGGGCTATGGCGGTGCTGACTCGGCCGGCTTGGCTCTCGACAATCACGAAGCCCTTGCCGCCCTCCAACACGGCTGCCGAGGCTTCGACGGCATCGACGCGGGACAGGGGCGGCGCGTCGCAGCGCAGCCGTTCTAGCAATACCCGCATCGGCTCGGCGGCGCCTTCTGCGGCAATCTCGACGCCCTGACCATCGTTCCTCACCCAGCCGTGCAAATCCAGTTCCTGCGCCAACCGCCAGACAAAGGGGCGAAAGCCCACGCCCTGGACGACGCCGGTGATGCGGATGCGGCTGGCGATCATGCCGCGCCACGCTCCAGCCAGGCCAGCCAGTCCTCCATCCCGGCGCCGCTGGTGGCGGAGGTCCGGATGACGGCGATTCCGGGATTGACGCGGCGGGCGTAAGCGATGGCGCAGTCGACATCGAAGGAGAGATAGGGCAGCAGGTCGCACTTGTTCACCAACATCAGATCGGCGGCGCGAAACATGTCGGGGTACTTGATCGGCTTGTCCTCGCCCTCGGTGACGGAAAGGATCACCACCTTGTGCGCTTCGCCCAGATCGAAGGCGGCGGGACATACCAGGTTGCCGACGTTCTCTATCATCAGCACGGAGCCCTTAGCCATATCGAGTTTGCCCAGCGCATGGCCGACCATGTGGGCATCGAGATGACAACCGCGACCGGTGTTGATCTGGATCGCGCTGGCCCCGGTCGCACGTATGCGCTCGGCATCCTGACTGGTCTGCTGGTCGCCTTCGATGACGGAAACTTCCAGCCGGTTCTTGAGCATTTCTATGGTCTTGACCAGGAGCGTGGTCTTGCCCGAACCGGGACTGGAAACAAGATTCAGGGCGAAGATGCCGCGCTCGGCAAACAACCGCCGGTTCTCCCGGGCATAGGCGTCGTTCTTGGCCAGGATATTCTGCTCGATACTCACCATGCGCTTCTGGCTCATGCCGGGAACGTGGGCATGCGCCGGCGCGTAGGCATGGCCATGAGGATGGTCGTGCTCATTTACGTGTACCGCGCCATCGATGCTCGTCTCTCCATCGCCGCAACCGCAGGTAGTGCACATGCTGCCTCCGCTGGGCCGCCCCGAGGAGGCAGCCGGCAAAAATATCAGGAAGTCGCGCGCAGCGCGACTGAACCGCTGTCACCCCTTTCCTCGGGAAAGGGGTCGGGGAATAGCTTGCCCCCGTTATTCCACTTCCAGTTCCTTGACGCGCATCTCCGTTCCGCCGGTCACCTGCACCTGATAGCCGCCGCAATGCGGACAGGCGTCATAGAGCTCTGCCATGGCCACCGCCCGACCGCAGGGCAGGCACCAGCCGCTGCCGGGTACCTCCAGAATTTCCAGGCACGCACCCTCGGCGATGCTCGACCGCGTCACGGCGTCGAAGCAGAAAGCCAGGGATTCGCGCTCGACGCTGGACAATGCCCCGATCTCCAGACACACCATAGTGACGCGGGCAAAGTGCTGCTCTCTTGCCGCATCCTCGATCAGTTGCAGCACACCCTCGGCCAGGGACATTTCATGCATGGTAAAAGGCCATCTTAATCGTGGGGGAAGTTTGCGCCAATCAGCGTGGCAGTACTAGTGTCCGTAGTTGTCCGAAGGGCAACCCAGGGCACTTGTACCACGAGTAGGTGCTAGCCTCTGGACAGGCCCCCGGAGAGAAAACCGCGACGCGATAGTTGCGCTTCGGACTGGCCAGCCTTCACCGGGCGGGTTGCCGGGACGAAGAGCGCGGCCAGTGCAGCCTCGGCGACCGCTCTGGCGCTTTGCTGATCGGCAAATTGCGCCATCGGGGAGAACAGCGCGCAGGAATGATACTCGCCGATCTCCGGTTCACGTCCGCGCAGGAAGGCGAAATCCCCGGCAGGAAAACGATAGAACGTCCGCTCTTGTCCCATTCTGCCATCCCTGTCCGGCAGCAGGATCAGATTCATGCACCAGGGGGTGATCAGGACGGCGAGAGGGAGCCCCTGCCAGACCGATACGCCGACGACCTCCACCTGCAGCGCCGGATTGACGATGGCGATGCCCGACATGCGTTCGACTTCGATACGCCGGAAAGCGGCCTCGATCAACGCGGCATCGGACATCTAGCGCGCTCCCCAGATCCGCGCGTCGTGCTCGCCGCCGAGAATGCCGCGCATCAGCGCCAGCGAGTCTTCCGCCCGCTCCTGATCGAGACGCTCGAAGGCAAAGCCGCCGGCCTGGATCAATAGGTAATCGCCGATGGCGACATCCTCGTCCAGCAACATCAGGCTCACTTCGCGCTGCTCGCCGAACGCTTCGACGGTCGCCATCAGGCCATCGACGGCGACGACGCGCGAGGGGACGGCGAGACACATGGACGCTATGCGGCCTGGCGCTTTTGCAGCAGCCGGATGCCGCGCGCGGACAACTCGCCGACCAAGAGCGCCATCATGTCGGGGACACGGGCGGCGATTGCCGGCGTCATCTCCAGGCCGAGTTCGAAGTTATCGGCCTCGACCCCGATGACGACGATGTCCTTTGGCCGGCAACCGGCGAACTCCAGGCTGGCCAGCACATCGGACAAGCCCACCTGGTGGGGCGATAGCTTCTTGCGGAAAAACACCGGCACCTCGTCGCCGGACAGCCGCACGACGGTACCCAGCGGCTTGCCCGCCTTCAGCGCATCCAGGACCACGAGCAGATCGACGTCGGCAATGACATCGAGCATGTCCATGCTGCTGGTGCCGGCGTCCACCGCCTGGACCTCGGGCGGCAGATCGTAGGCGTCCTGCAATGCCTCGACGACGCGCACGCCGACCGCCTCGTCGGTGAGAAGGGTATTGCCGATGCCCAGTATCAGGACTCGTGCCGGTTTCGCCATGACCGGCTTATTTCGCCGTGACGGTGAAGGTGTCGCCGCCATCCTTGTCGGTCACATGGATCGCGCAGGCGATGCACGGGTCGAAGGAATGGATGGTGCGCAGCACTTCCAGCGGCAGTTCGGGATTGGCCATCGGATTGCCGATCAGCGAAGCCTCGTAGGGGCCGGGCTCGTCCTTCTCGTTCCTCGGGCAAGCGTTCCAGGTCGAGGGTACGACGCACTGGTAGTTCTTGATCTTGCCATCGCCGATAACCACCCAGTGCGAGAGCACGCCGCGCGGCGCCTCGTGGTAGCCGACGCCCATCTGTTCGCCCTTGGGGAACACCGGCTTGTTGAAGGTGGTCACATCGCCCTTGGCGATGTTATTCACCAGCAGCGACCATTGATCGGCGAGCATATCCACCTGCACGGCGCAGGAGATCGCCCGCGCCGCATGCCGGCCGATGGTCGAATGCATCGCCGAAAGACCGACCTTGGTCTTGGCCAAAGCAGAGACGGTGTCGAGCGCCAGCGTGGCGTATTTCTTGGTCGGCTCGTGACCGGCGGCGAGCATGTTCACCACGCGCGCCAGCGGCCCGACCTGCGCCACCTTGCCGTAGAAGGTCGGCGACTTCAGCCACGAATACTTTTCGTTTTCCTTGAAGTCGGTGTAATTGGGCTTGGTCTCGCCCTTGTACGGATGCAGCGGTCCTGCAGCGTCGTACTTGTACCAGGAGTGCTTGACCGATTCCTCGACGCCCTTGCGCCAGTATTCGTCGTTGAAGGTCTTGATCGGCTTGAAGCTGGCCAGGTCGCCGCCGCTGATGAAGCCGCCGGGCAGAGCGAACTGCGTGCCTTTGGTGTCGAGCGGAATGTCGGGCACGGAGAGATAGTTGGTGACGCCGGCGCCGTACTTGGTCCAGTCGGCGTAGAAGGCGCCGATCGCCGCGACGTCGATCAGATAGACGTTCTTGACGAAGTCGGCCAACTCGTCGATCCAGGTCTTCACCGCAAGGAGACGCTCGACGGTGAGCACCGAGGGCGAGTCGGTGGCCAGCGCATTGGCCACGCCGCCCACCGCCAGGTTCTGGATGTGCGGCGTCTTGGAACCGAGGATGGAAACGATCTTGTTGGCCTTGCGCTGAATCTCCAGCGCCTGCAGGTAGTGCGACACCGCCATCAGGTTCACTTCCGGCGACAGCTTCATTGCCGGATGCCCCCAGTAACCGTTGGTGAAGATGCCCAGCTGGCCGCCATTGACGAAGCCGGCCAGCCGGTCCTTGACCGCACGCATCTGTTGCTTGCCATTGCCCGACCAGGAGGAGAGACTTTCAGCGAGGCCCGCCGTCTTGTCCGGATCGGCCTTGAGCGCGGAAGTGACATCCACCCAGTCGAGCGCCGAGAGATGGTAGAAATGCACGATGTGGTCATGCACCGCATGCGCCAGGATGATCAGGTTGCGGATGTACTGGGCGTTAAGCGGCACCTCCATCTGCAAGGCGTTCTCCACGGCGCGCACCGAGGCGATGGCATGGACCGTGGTGCATACGCCGCAGATGCGCTGAGTGATGGTCCAGGCATCGCGCGGGTCGCGGCCGAGCAGGATCAGTTCGACGCCGCGCCACATCTGGCCCGAAGACCAGGCCTTGGTGATCTTGCCGCCGTCCACCTCGCAGTCGATGCGCAGATGCCCCTCGATGCGAGTGACCGGATCTACCGTGATGCGTGTTCCCATCTTGCGCTCCTCTTATCTAGGTGTCGCCGACTGCGCAGGCAGCACGGGCAGGGTTTTGACGAAGACGATGTAAGCCAGGATCTCGAAAGCGATCAACCCGACCGAGACGGTGAGTTCGGGAAGCGACGGAAAGTAGTGCCAGCCGGCTCCGGTCTCGTAGCCGACGAGAAAACCGTTCACGCGCAGCAGGAAACCGCCGGCCATCAACATCACGGCGGCGGCGAAGAGCACGCCCGGATTGCTGCGTCCTGCCGGCGCCGCCAGGAGCCACACCGGAATGACGAAACAGATCATCTCGATCCAGAACCAGAAGGCTTCCAGCGTAAAGCGGAAAGCGCTGACCAAGGCGCCGCGCACGGCCAGGTCGCCGACGCGCACCAGGAGGTAAGCGATCAAGAGGCCCCAGATGAATCTGGCCAGCCTGGCCAGCAGAGCGGTTTCCATCGCCCGTTTGAAGCCGAGCGAAACCAGCGTCGCCTCGAACACGACCACGGCGAAACCGAGCAGCACGGCGGTCATCAGGTACTCGAGGGGCAGCAGGAAGCCCGCCTGCCAGAGCGGGTGGATCTGGCTGCCGAAGATGACCAGCAAGGAACCCAGCGAAGACTGGTGCATCGAGGGCAGGAGGACGCCCAGGGCGATGAACAGGAACATCAGTTTCGAGATCTTCTTCTTCGCCCCGCTCATGCCCAATCGGTCGAGGAAGGCCGGCGAGAACTCGATCCACATCACCAGGATGTAGAGCGAGATGCACACCGCCACCTCGAACATCACCGAGTTCACCTGGGCGTAACCGGGCCAGAAGATATGCCAGAAATTCCAGTAGCGGCCCAGATCGAAGATCACCGAAACCCCTGCCAGGGTATAGCCGAACAGCGAGGCCAGGAGCGCCGGGCGCACCAGCGGGTGGTACTCGCCGCGGTTGAAGATGTAGACCAGGAGGGCAATGGCGTAACCGCCGCAGGCGAAAGCGGAGCCGACCATCACGTCGTAGACGATCCAGATGCCCCAGGGGAAGCCGTCGTTGATGTTGGTGACCGCGCCCAGACCATAAACGAAACGGCATGCCAGCACCACGGCGGCGGCCAGCGCCAGGGCCGCCAGCACCACGGTCACCGGGCTGATCAGTCTGCCGCCCGCAGGAGCCGGCGCATGTGACACGGCATGTTCAGTCATGATGGCTGTCCTCGTCCTTGACGGTGCGCCGGGCGGCGTAGGTCAGCACGCCGAGGAAGGCCAGCGGCATCACTAGCCCGCCATAGAGTCCGTGTTGCAGGGTTTCCGACTTGGCGGCGTCGGAACGCGGCGGCAGGTCCGGGTAGCCGAGCTTTTCAAAAGGCACGCCGGAGAGCATGACCATCTGGGTGCCGCCGAACTCCTTCTCGCCGTACAGGCGGTCGACGTACTTGGCGGCGACGCCCGGATAGTTCTGCTCCGGCCCACCCAGCCGGCCGCGCGGATAGATGGTCGCGGTGCCGGGCTTCAGGGCACGGCGGCGAGCCGCCTCCTGCTTGAGATCGGTCACCTTGCCATAGAGCGTGGCCCCGGTCGGGCAGACCTCGGCGCAGGCGGCATACTTGCCGTCTTTGACGCGGTGCCGGCACAACTGGCACTTGCTGATCTGCGGAATGGCCAGATCATAGGTGAAGCGCGGCACGCCGAAGGGACAGGCAGCAACGCAGTAACGGCAGCCGATGCAGGCGTCCTTGTTGTAGCTGACGATGCCGCTGAGCGGGTCCTTCTGCATCGCCGACACCGGGCAGGCGGAGACGCAGGAAGGATCGACGCAGTGCATGCACGACTTCTTGATGAAGGCATAGCCGTTCTGCTCTTCATCCTTCTTTTCCATCGTGCCGTTCTGATAGAGCTTGATGACCGTGAGCGTCTTGCCGGAAATGTCGAGCGGCTGGTCCCAGTAGGGCTGCTCGGTCTTCGGCAGAAACTCGGGCGGCATCTCGTTAGCCTCCTTGCACGCTGACACGCAGGCCTTGCAGCCGATACAGAGGGTAGCGTCGTAGAGCAGGCCCAGAGCATCGGGCGAGATGGTGTGGGTTTCGCGTGCCTCGGCAGGGCTGCTCCCAGCAGCCAGCGCGGCTCCCCCGGCCAGGGACAGCTTGAAGAAATCACGGCGGTCCATGATTATCACTCCGCCTTATCGGGGGCGCTGGGTTTGCTTTCCTCGCTCGGCTTGCCGAGGTTCCGGGCCAGCATCGCCGCTCCGCCCGCGGCCGCGCCGGCTATCGCCGCCAGCGCCGCTGCGGCGGCGAAACTGCTATTTCCCTGCTCCTCGACGATGCGCGGGTAGGATGCCGGCGGCACCACGTTCTTCAACGTCGCCAGTTGGAAAACCGGCTTGGCGAAGCCGACGCCCTTCTCGGTGCAGCCTATGCAGGGGTGGCCGCAGCCCACCGGCCAGGACCCGGGGCCGGCGTCGCCAAACAGGATGGTCGGACAGTTGGCATAGGTCTCCGGACCCTTGCAGCCGAGCTTGTAAAGGCAGTAACCCTGGCGGTGGCCGACATCGCCGAACTCCATCGCGAAGCGACCGGCGTCGAAATGGGCGCGCCGCTCGCAGTTGTCATGGACCAGGCGGGAGTAGGCGAACTTGGGACGGCCCAATTGATCCACAGCCGGCAGTTTGCCGAAGGTCAGAAAATGCACCACCGTGGCGAGGAAATTGTAGGGGTTGGGCGGGCAGCCGGGGATGGTCACCACAGGCTTGCCGAGCACCTCCGCGACGCTGGAGGCGCCGGTCGGATTCGGCCCGGTCGAGGGCATACCGCCCCAGGAGGCACAGGAACCGATAGCGATCACCGCCGCCGCATCGGCCGCGCATTCCTTGAGCATGTCGATCGCCGTGTGGCCGCCGACCTTGCAGTAGATGCCGTTATCCTTGGTGGGAATAGCGCCTTCCACGACCAGGACATACTTGCCCTTGTTCGCCTTCATCGCGCTCTGGCGAGCCGCCTCGGCCTGATGACCGGCCGCGGCCATCAGCGTCTCATGGTAGTCGAGCGAGATGACGTCGAGAATGAGCTTTTCCAAGGTCGGATGCTCGGCGCGCAGCAGCGATTCGGTGCAGCCGGTGCACTCCTGAAAATGCAGCCAGATCACCGAAGGTCTCTTGGCCTTCTCCACGGCCGTGGCGATCGCCGCCTCGGCACTGGCCGGCAAGCCCATGGTCGCGGCCAGCGCCGCGCAAAATTCCATGAATTCCCGCCGGGATAGCCCCAGTCGATTTTCAACAGCGGGAAATGCCGCTGCCGAATGCCTCAGATCGAATCCCGTCTCGCTCATGTCTTCCCTCCCGGAGAAACGCAACCATGCCGATCACATCTTGCCGGAACTACTCAATTTCCATGCCCACTATAGGGGAATTGGAATTGTCTGGGAAAACATGCCGCTAGGGATTTTTCTGGTTGAAGCCTGAAGCAGGAGATGAAAACATTCTTACCGGCATTCCGGATCTGGCGGATAGCCGCTATCCGGACAGCTCAACGCTTGCTGCGCTCGATCTGCACGCCGACCCGGCGCACGCCCTTCATGATGCCCAGCTTGGCGATGGATATCTTCACCCAGGGTGCGCCGAACTCGTCGAGCATCAGACTGATCACATACTCGCCCAACGTCTCCAGCAGGTTGAAATGACGCACACCCAGTTCGCTCCGGATGCGCTCGATCACCTCGTCGTAGCGGATGGTGTCGCCGATGTCGTCGTTCGCCGCCGCCGCGTCGGGGACGCCGAAAGTCAGACTAATTTCCAGCGTCTGCGCCGCTGCCCGCTCGCGCGGGAATATTCCGACATGCGCCTCGACCCGCATATCGTCGATGAAGATGAAGTCCATGGTCGTTTCTTTCGCTACAATCCTGCGCATTCTAGGGAATTCGCCATGAACGCGCTTGCCATCATAGTCCTGGCCTATCTGCTCGGTTCGCTGCCCTTCGCGGTCATCGTCTCTCGGGCCTTCGGTCTGGCCGACCCGAGGAGCTACGGATCAGGCAACCCCGGCGCCACCAACGTGCTGCGCTCCGGCAACAAACTGGCTGCGCTGCTCACGCTCGCTGGCGATGCCGCCAAGGGCTGGCTCGCAGTGTGGCTGGCGCAACGCCTCGGCGCCGAAGGCACCATCGTCGCCCTGGCTGGCCTAGCCGCCTTCCTCGGCCATGTCTTTCCGCTGTTTCTCAAGTTCAGGGGCGGCAAGGGAGTGGCCACCGCGCTGGGCGTACTCGCAGGCCTGTCAGGCTCGCTCGCCCTGGCAGCCGCTGCGGCTTGGCTCCTGGTCGCCTGGCTCACGCGCTATTCCTCCCTGGCCGCTATCGCCGCCGCGCTGGCGACGCCGCTCGCCGGCTGGCTGCTGCTCGGCGATACCCGCTTGGTCGCCTGCGTCACGGTGCTGGCGGCCATCCTGATCTGGCGCCACAAGGAAAACATCCGCAAGCTTCTGGCAGGCACAGAAGGGAAGATCGGCAGGTAGGCCAGGCTTTCGACGGAGACACCCGGACGGGTGCCGCCCGGGTTACCCCAAAGGGCCTTCCTTCGGGGCGTCGGCCTGCCATCATAAAGGTGGTCCAGAGAAGGGCCTACCTGCGATGCTTTAGCACCTGCTTCGCTGGCACAAGACCCCTGGGTTGCCCTTCGGGCAACTACGGGCTCTAGCATTCCGCCAGGGGCCAGCGCGGCCGCACGGCGAAGCTTCCGTCACAAACCGCGGTTGCACCGGCCAGCAGGCGTTGCGCGCCGCAGAAGGCGATCATCGCCCCGTTGTCGGTACATAACTCCAACTCGGGATAAAACACCCGCACGCCGGCCCTCGCCCCCCGCTCATCGAGACGGCTCCTCAGGCGGCGGTTTGCGCCCACCCCTCCGGCCACCACCAGTCTTTCCAGCCGGCACGCGGCGAGGGCTGAGAGCGCCTTCGCGACCAGCACTTCAGTCACTGCCTCCTGGAACTCCAGAGCGAGATCGGCCTTTTCGGATTCTGTCAGCGGGCGCTCACGAACCGAGGTCAGCACGGCGGTCTTCAGGCCAGAGAAGCTGAAATCAAGATCATGGCTGTGGAGCATGGGCCGGGGCAGTTTGAAGCGCCCCGGCCGGCCGCTCTCGGCCAACTGCGCCAGCGCAGGGCCGCCCGGATAACCGAGACCGAGCAGCTTGGCAGTCTTGTCGAAGGCCTCGCCGGCGGCATCGTCCAGCGATTCGCCGAGCAATTCGTAAGCGCCCACGCCGGACACGCGCATCAACTGGGTGTGGCCGCCCGAAACGAGCAGGGCGACGAAGGGAAATTGCGGCGGATCGGCTGACAGCAGCGGGGAGAGCAGGTGGCCCTCAAGGTGATGCACCGGCAGAACCGGAATTCCCCGGGCCAGGCCGAGTCCGACCGCAAAACTGGCGCCCACCAGCAGGGCGCCGGCCAACCCCGGTCCGGCGGTATAGGCGATGGCGTCGAGATCGGCCAGGGTGCTGCCCGCTTCGGCCAGCACCCTGCGCAGCAGTGGAACCAGGCGGCGGATATGATCGCGGGAGGCTAGCTCCGGCACCACGCCGCCATAGGCTTGATGCATATCGACCTGGGAATGAAGCGCATGAGCGAGCAGGCCGCGCCCGGAATCATAGAGGGCGACGCCGGTTTCATCGCAGGAGGATTCGACGCCGAGTACACGCATGGCGGCATTCTACCCGGCACAGGATCGTCAAATGGACGCACTATGATTTATCTCTTGGTTTCCGCCAGAAAGGCGGGTAAAATGATCGGCTTTCCGTCCCAACCAGGAATTTCAGCATGCCGGGTATTCGCCTCAAGGAAAACGAGCCGTTCGAAGTAGCGATCCGCCGCTTCAAGCGCACCATCGAGAAAACAGGAATCCTCACTGAACTTCGCTCGCGCGAGTTCTACGAGAAACCCACGTCCGAGCGCAAGCGCAAGCTGGCCGCCGCTGTCAAGCGCCATCACAAGCGCATCCACAGCCAGATGCTGCCGCCGAAGATGTATTGATTTGCCGCCGCCGCACCTGGCGGTAGGCGTTGAAACTTGCATGCGAAGCCTCGGGTGAAAGCGATCCGAGGCTTTCTGCTTTCCGATCATCCTGACATTCTGGTGAGTGACATGAGCCTGAAAAACCGCATCACCGAAGACATGAAAACTGCCATGCGCGCCCGTGACACGGCCAGATTGGGGGCAATTCGCCTGCTCTTGGCAGCGATCAAGCAAATCGAGGTCGACCAGCGGATAGAGCCGGACGACACGGTGATCATCGGCATCATCGAAAAAATGATCAAGCAGCGCAAGGATTCCATCTCCCAATTTCAGGGCGCCGGCCGCCAGGACCTGGTTGACGCTGAACGATTCGAGGTCGAGGTGATCAGCGCCTACATGCCGCAACCGCTCTCGGCGGCCGAGGTGGCGGCGATCATCATGGCGGCCGTGGCCGAATCCGGGGCCCGGAGCATGCAGGAGATGGGCCGCGTGATGGCGATCGTCAAACCCCAACTCGCCGGCCGCGCCGACATGGGCCAGGTTTCGGCGGCGATCAAGGCTAAACTTGCAGGGTGATACCCGACAGTTTCATCCAAGAGCTGCTCGGCCGCGTCGACATCGTCGATGTGGTCGAACGGCACGTGCCCCTGAAGAAAGCGGGCGCCAACTATAGCGCCTGCTGCCCCTTCCACTCCGAAAAGACGCCCTCATTCACCGTCAGCCCGTCGAAGCAGTTCTATCACTGTTTCGGCTGCGGCATGCACGGCAGCGCCATCGGCTTCGTCATGCAGTACTCCGGCCTGGGCTTCGTCGAGGCGGTCGAGGAACTGGCGGGCAATGTCGGTCTGCAGGTGCCGCAGCACACCGACGCACGCCGCCAGGAGGCGGCGAAAAATGCGCCGCTGACCGAGTTCATGGCGCGCGCGGCGAAATACTACCGCGAAGCCCTCAAGGCCAGCCCCAGAGCCGTCGCCTATCTGAAAGGACGCGGCCTCTCCGGCGAAATCGCGGCACGCTTCGGCCTGGGCTACGCGCCCGAAGGCTGGCAGAACCTGGAACAGGTGTTCTCGGACTACCAGGCCAGGGAACTCGCGGAATGCGGCCTGGTTATCGACAACGATCAGGGGCGTCGCTACGACCGCTTCCGCGACCGCATCATGTTCCCCATACTCGACCAGCGCGGCAACGTCATCGGCTTCGGCGGCCGCGTCCTCGACAAGGGTGAGCCAAAATACCTCAACTCGCCGGAAACCCCTCTATTCGAGAAGGGCCGGGAACTCTACGGCCTGCCCCAGGCCAGAAAGACCATACGCGACACCGACTCCGCCATCGTCGTGGAGGGCTATATGGACGTCGTCGGACTCGCTCAACTCGGCGTCGAGAACGTGGTCGCTTCGCTGGGTACGGCCACGACCGGCATGCACTTGCAAAAGCTGTTCAGAATGACCGATCGCGTCTTGTTCTGTTTCGATCGCGACAGCGCCGGCGACAAGGCCGCCTGGCGTGCCATGGAAGCCAGTCTGGAACATCTGGCTGATAACAAGAGCGTTGAGATTCTTCAGATGCCCGGCGATCAGGATCCCGACGAATATATCCGAGAGCATGGCAAGGAGGCCTTCCTCGGCCATGCCAGGAACGCCACGAGGTTGAGCGAGTTCATGGTTCGGGAACTCGAACGACGGAGCAATCCCAGCACCGCCGAAGGACGGGCGCAGTTGATCCACGAAGCGAAGCCGCTGCTGCAAAGAATTGCCGCCCCGATCCTGCGCATCCAATTGACCAAGGCCGTCGCCCACATCGCCCAGTTGTCGCAGGCCGAAGTGGAAGCGCAATGCGGCCTGAGAACGATACTGCCGGGCGGGCGCCCGGCGCCGCCGCGCGCCGGACGCCGCCCGCAAGCCCGCTCCATCGAGCACCGGCTGCTCGAAAACGTGCTGCATCGTCCCGAACGTGCGGCGCGCATTCCCCTCGAACTGATAGCCGGCGTCCATCCCGAAGGTGCCGCCTTGCGCGCCATTGCCGACGCGGTCGACCACGGCGCCCTGCCTTCGGGCGGCATCGGGCAATTGCTCGAGCACTTCCGCGGCAGCGAGCATGAGGCCACGCTGTCGCTGTTCGCCGGGGCACTGACGGCCGATGAGTTCGATGAAGCCTCGATGGAAGAGGAATTCAACGACGCCCTGGAACGGCTGCGCCATACCGGCCTGACCAAACTGATCAGCGAGCTTAGCCAGAAGGAGCGCAGCGGCGGCCTGTCAGCCGAGGAACGCCTGCGCCTGGCCGCGCTGCTGGCGCAGAAGACCGCGGCAGCGGTCAGGCGGGACAAATGAGTTCGTGTATAATGAACGGTTTTCTCCAATCTTTGTCTGTCAGGTTGGCGTCGTGGCGAAACTGCCGCCCGGCGCCTGACAATGAGGTACTTCATGGCCAAAGAAATCGCTAAACCCAGTAATGCCCAAGCAGCCGCACAGGCTGCTCCGACCGCCAAGGCCCCGTCGCTCAAGGCCAAGCCCGAACCACGCGGCAAACGCGCGAAGGACAAGATATCGGCCGCAACGCCGATCGCCCTGCCGATCGACCTCGATGCGCGCCGCACCCGACTCAAAAATCTGATCACGCTCGGCAAGGAGCGCAGCTACCTGACCTATGCCGAGATCAACGACCATCTGCCCGACGACATGGTGGACGCCGAGCAGATCGAGTCCATCATCACCACGTTCAACGACATGGGCATTCAGGTCTATGACGAGGCTCCGGATGCCGAAACACTGCTCCTGACCGAGCAGTCACCGGCCGTCGTCGATGCCGCCGAGGTTGAGGAGGAAGCCGAGCAGGCGCTATCGACGGTTGACTCCGAGTTTGGCCGCACCACCGACCCGGTGCGCATGTATATGCGCGAGATGGGCACGGTTGGCCTGCTCACGCGCGAAGGCGAGATCGAAATCGCCAAGCGCATCGAGGACGGCCTGAAGCACATGATCCAGGCGATCTCGGCCTGCCCGACGACGATCGTCGAGATCCTGGAATCAGCCGGTCGCGTGGCGCGCGAGGAAATGCGCATCGACGAACTGATCGACGGCCTGATCGATCCCAACGCCTCCGAAGCCATCGAAAGCCTGGCGGAGGACGAGGAACTAGCGGTCGAGGAAGAAGGGGAGGACGAGGATGGCAGCCGCGCCCTCACCGCCTCGCTCCTGAAGCTCAAGGAGGAAGCCCTGGAGCGCTTCGTGCTGATCGCCCAGTTGTACGAGAAGATGCATGCCAACCTGTCCAAAAAAGGCTCCCAGGACAAGATCTATCTCAAGCTTCAGCAGCAGATCTCCGCCGAACTGATGAACATCCGCTTCACCGCAAAGACCACCGAGCGTCTCTGCGACTCGGTGCGCGGCATGGTCGAAGACGTGCGCAAGCACGAGCGCAAGATCCTGCACTTGTGCGTAGACAAATCGCACATGCCGCGCCCGCATTTCATCAAGTCCTTCCCCGGCAACGAGACCAACCTCGAGTGGCTGAAGCAGGAAATCACCAATGCCAAGCAAAATGCTCCCCAGATGCTGCGGGCCGCGCCGGCGATCATTGAAGAACAGCAAAGACTGATAGCCATGCAGTCGCGCATCGGCATCCCGCTCAAGGAATTGAAGGACATCAACAAGCAGATGTCCACCGGGGAAGCCAAGGCGCGTCGTGCCAAGCGCGAGATGACCGAGGCCAACCTGCGCCTGGTGATCTCCATCGCCAAGAAGTACACCAACCGAGGCCTGCAGTTCCTCGACCTGATCCAGGAAGGCAACATCGGCCTGATGAAGGCGGTGGACAAGTTCGAATACCGCCGCGGCTATAAGTTCTCGACCTACGCCACCTGGTGGATACGCCAGGCCATCACCCGCTCGATCGCCGACCAGGCGCGCACCATCCGCATTCCGGTGCACATGATCGAAACCATCAACAAGATGAACCGGATCTCGCGGCAGATCCTCCAGGAGACAGGATCCGAGCCCGATCCGGCGACTCTCGCGATCAAGATGGAAATGCCCGAGGAGAAGATCCGCAAGATCCTCAAGATCAGCAAGGAGCCGATCTCGATGGAGACGCCGATCGGCGACGACGACGACTCGCATCTCGGCGACTTCATCGAGGACGCATCGAATCTGGCCCCTGCCGACGCGGCAATGTATTCCAGCCTGCGCGAAGTGACCAAGGAGATCCTCGACTCGCTGACACCGCGCGAGGCCAAGGTCTTGCGGATGCGTTTCGGCATCGAGATGAATACCGATCACACGCTGGAGGAAGTCGGCAAGCAATTCGACGTCACGCGCGAACGCATCCGCCAGATCGAGGCGAAGGCGCTGCGGAAGCTAAGACATCCTTCTCGCTCGGAGAAACTGCGCAGTTTCCTCGATTCCGAAACCTGAGTTCAAAGGGCCTGTAGCTCAGTTGGTTAGAGCAGAGGACTCATAATCTATTAACTCAGATAGATGAAAGTCCTACAGGCCAGTCGTACCAATGCTTACAGCGTATTTGTAGTGTGTTAAATTGCTTACACACCGCTTACACACTTTAAGCAACAGCAGCACCGTTTTTTAGCAGCAAACGAGCAGGTAAAATAAGATTTACGGGCCTATAGCTCAGTTGGTTAGAGCAGAGGACTCATATGAAAATGTGCCATACGAGGGGAAACTGCGTATGGGATGGTGTCAAATTCGGAGAAACCTAAGCGCAGCGATGCGTATGGCAACGCCGAGCCAAGCTTCAGTGCGAAAGTGCTGTTGAAGGTGTAGAGACTAGACGGCACCCACCTAAGGCGAAAGCTACGGTGAAGGCATAGTCCAGGGAGTAGCGAAAGCTACACAAACCCGAATCCTTTGGTCCCTGGTTCGAGTCCAGGTGGGCCCACCAAAAACCTTGAAAGGACTGTAGCGATACAGTCCTTTTTCTTTTGGGGTTATATATCGAACAAGCCCAACAAATTGATTCATCTTGATGAATCAATCAGTCAATTAGCGTGTAAAGTTCAGGTGGCTCTACCCCGCTGATAAGACCCCTCGGGCGCTTCCTTTGCTGGATAGGTGGAATTGGTAGAGCCAGCATCTAATTCTAATAGTGGTGTGTCGATCCGTTCTTCCATGTTTCGTGTTCATGGTAGATAAGATGCGAGACAAGATCGTAAGAGCGCGAATCGCCACGTTCCCACTTGCGCTGTATAGCCCAGGTGCAATAATCCGCAATCTGCAGGCAAGGGTCCGCTTGGGATGGGCAGAAGTGGGTTTTCCACGATGACCAAAACACTCGCTGCTGGACTACGTCATTAACTGCGTTGGTAAATGCCGTTTGGTCTTTCTTCGTTCCTATCGAGGCGGTCGTAAAGAGAATTTCGTCCTCTTTTGATACCGAGATTTTTTGTGCTACGCCAGAGAGGTGAAAGTACCAGCCATGTTTGTAAAAGCGAGCATGCGTTAATCTTATGTGTGGCTGTGCTTTGGATTTCTCAAGGATCGTTGCGCCGATCTTGATTGAAGATTGACGGATCATATCGAAGACCGCATCGCGGATCACTTGCTTGTCCTCGCTGGCATGGAAGTAATCTAGAATGGGGGAGTCGTTCCATATGAGATCGCGGCGTAAATCGAGTAGGCGCTGCCCTAGCGACGGATCGTTAATTTCAACAGTGCATATGATGTAATACTTGCTGGCCCGTGGGTTGCGGGTAAAAGCAAAACATCCAGCCTCATCAGCATAGACATATTTACGCATATGGCGAATAGACCGCAGGGAAAGACGGCTCTGAAAATCCATCAAGGATACCCGAAAGGGTTACGGGCCGACTAAGTTTGCGTATTGGACTCTTTCCCATGTAAGGACTACCTGCAACAGTCCTTTTTTCTTTGTCTATCGCTTACACACTAAGTTCGTTGTCCTTTCCTCTCGCAGGGCTTACAGTGTAGCCATGCCCGACAAAATTGAAACGACACACGTATTGATGGACAAGACGCTCATTGTCTACAAGCGTGAGCGCAGCACGATTTGGCAATGTCGCTTCAAAGTTGATGGTGTTTGGCAACGTGCCTCAACTAAGGAACGTGAGCTTGATAAAGCGAAGGCCATAGCGGACGGATTGCGTATTGAGGCAGAGATACGCAAGCGTTCCAACTTGCCAGTCGTCACCCGCAAATTCCGAGATATTGCCAAGCTCGCAATTGAGCGAATGAATAGCACGCCAGCAGGTACGAGAGGAAAAGTATCTTTCGCTGACTACATTCGCGTCATCAACGAATATCTGATTCCGTGCTTGGGAAATCGGAACATCACCAGCATTGATCACGTAGCGCTGGACGAGTTGAATGCGTGGCGTATTCAGCAAATGAAAAAAGAACCAAGTCAAAGTACGATGCTGACGCAGAATGCCGCGCTCAATCGTGTATTTGACGAAGCAGTAATCCGTGGATTCTTGACTGACGCCAATCGGCCAAAGCTTGAGGCCACTGGAAAATCAAGCGACAGGCGACCAGCGTTTGCGATGCCTGAGATACGTGCGCTGCTCGCTGGATTTCAAGGGTGGATTGAACGGGCGAAAAACGATGCCTCGAAGGCGTCGCGCTTGCTGATGCGTGACTATGTAATGGTGCTTCTGGATACTGGCGCACGACCTGGCAAGGAATTGCTTCAACTGAAATGGAAACAGATCAAGGAAGATATCAAGCCCGTAGCTCTACCCGTGAAGTTCATTGACGACGAAGGCGAACCAATCAGCCCAATCGATCTCAACCGTTCAGTCTCGATGCCAGTAACGGGCAAGACAGGCACACGAATTATCGTTGGGATGCGGCGCACAGTAAATGCGCTGAGAGAAATTGGCAAGCGCAACTATGATGGCATAGAAATGCCAGTGCTAACTCCGCTGAAGAATCTCACCAAGCCAACCAACGACGACTACGTATTCAGGACACGCAATAAAGAGGATCAAAGTTTTGTAGATCCAAGCTCAAGCTTCCAGAAAATGTTTCAGCGATATTTAGACGAGCACAGTTTGCTTGTAGACCCGATCACTGAGCAGAAGCGAGTTTTCTACAGCCTGCGGCATACATATGCGACATTCGCACTGGAGAACGACAAAACGCCAGTCCATACGCTGGCAGAACATATGGGCACGAGTGTTGGGATGATTGAAAAGCACTACTCACACCTGAAGGTATTACAAGCGATTGAGCAGTTGCGCGGTGACGAAACCAGAATGTTGATAGAGGCTGACGGCGAGATTGACGAAATCTATCAATCGAACAAAGTGACGAAGGAAAAGAAGCAGCCATAACAGAACCATTTCTGGTTGCTCTTTCGATGCAGTGACCAAATACTTGCCCATGTCGTTATCAAAAAGGACAAGTATGAAAAAGCAGTTTGACGTAGAGGAACTCGTCGGCAATCTCAAACAATTTACTGGAACTTCTCAGTACGCGAGACTGAATAATAAAGTCGTGCTAACAGATGGCGCTGTTTTCCTCGCAGAAAAGGCGCAGTGCTTTTGGTTGTTTGATGTATTCGCATCGCATCTATTCAGCATCAACAGTGATGAGGAAGAATTCGCCTGTCTGAAGCTGACGAAGGATGACAATACTGCGACCGTTGAAATCGATGATGGCAACGGTCATGTGCTGGCGAGGCAGGATATTGAGTACACCGATTTCCCGTTGTTCTCGATGACCCTATACGGCTGCTGGAGCGGCGAATACTGGGTGCTGATGCTGCCCAGTGAGTACTGACATACAGCACATCGCTGTAGCGTCTTCCGCATTTGCTTTATGATTTGCTCGCAATGCGTATTCGCCTGAATCTCAATACAAAGCGCCATAATCCCGACAAGTATTTTCTAAAGCTCCCTATGCGCCCAGTTCGCGCCCTCCCTTGCTGCCCACGATATTCGCAAGGCAGACCTCAATCGTCCGTGATGGCGTGTAGTATTGGGCGCTGGTTTGCACTTACCGTACAAAAGGAATTGAAGGGGCAGGAAGGGTTGCCAGTGCTTGCCGATATTTCTATAAATGATCGTGAAGATTAAGGGATAACTAATGGACGTCGAATTATCAAAGCTCGAAGATGTCTTAAGCTCAATTTTAGCGAAACCTCATCCTGACGCTGAAGAGCTTTATAAGCTGGGGATACAAGTTGGACGATATTTGGAAAAAAATGGCTTACCAGGCTATCGCTCTAAGGTATTTATTGATCGTGAAGTAGTAAGGAAGAATAGAGATACCGTTAGAGAGAAAATTGACGCTTTAGAGCAGTTGCTACTGAAGATCGTTAAGTGCGCTATTGCCGAGTCCATTGAAGCTGGTAATAGATGGTCTGTTAGTACAGATAATTCCTACACAGACAAGGGGACATTTGGCGATGAAATTTCAAAAAAATATTTAATACAGTATAGTAGAACAGAGCAAGAGGACACGGATTGTGATTTTGAAGTTCTATTCGACTTAATAGGTGAACTTAAAGAAGCTTTTGAAAGCGAGAGTATTCCACCACGTTTTACGGTCTCGTTATCAAACAGCACTGGCGGAAGCAGTGAATCCATTTATGGAGTTGGTGGCCTGAGTTCTTTATACGACGCCAAGATACTTGTTAATTCATTTGATCCTGTTTGGACAGCAGATAGGCTAGATAAGTTAATGGAAAACTTGCCTTCGCAAGTGAGTTACATTCTTTTGTCAAACTCATAGTAGATTTACGGCCGCCTTCTTCATGTCAGTTGTAACGTCAATATATCTCATCGTGGTTTGGGCTTGGCGATGGCCTGCGAGTTCCATTAGCACTTTCAACGGCACAGCCTTTGCCGAAAGGGAACTCAAAAAACCTCGTCTGCCAGAGTGGCTGCTCGCGTTTTCCAGCCCTGATGCTTTGTAGATCATGTGAAAGTGAAAACAAGCGGTATTCGGAGAAAATCCCGCTTCCCGTTTTTGTGTCGGAAATAATGCTTTGCTCAAATCGACCTTGTAAGTGACGTCAATAAGCTGCTTGGTATTGAATCGGTGCTGCAAGTAGATTTGCAGTTCCTTGCGTAGCTTCTCGGAAAGCATGACTGTCCTTGCGTGCTTTCCCTTAGTTTGAGCCGCGGTCAGACGAAGTTCGGATTTGATTGTGCCATCAAGTGCCAGCACATCGCCGATTTGAACGGCAGAAACCTCACCAATCCGCATGCCGCCCCAATGTGTGAGCAGCATCATTGCTCTGTCACGTGCCGCAAATTTTCGCGTGGCGATGTAAAGCAGTAACAGCTTTAATTCTTTCTCGGTCAATGTCCGTGCTTGTGCCATTTTTTTATCTCCTAACCAATGGTTGTCGTTAGCAGTAGTTTGTTTTCTTTTTTTCATAATTCCTATCTGATTTTGTTATGTGACGTGAAGCAGCACTTTCCTTCCATAACTCATGTGGTTAGCAGCTTCTAATCCGCAAATGTTTATTATTATGTATTCTCTTTGGTTCTGTATTTAGCGCGATAGCAATGCAAGCCCTGCAACGCGAAATAATTGATGCCAAGCTACTCGCGCCTTCATACGCTGGGGAAAACGCACTGTGCGTTGATTTAGCGCTGGGCAGCGTTCCATCGCGTCGCGCTGCCTTGTGATTTCGTCGCATTGTCCGATTTATAGCTGTGGCAGAAATGCCATACCATCATCTGCAAAACGAGCCCATAGCTGTGTGCAGAACTAAAGTGATTTTGAATTCAACGGTGTGATATGTTTGTAGCTAAGCGCTTCGCACTTAGCTGCTGCGTCGAAAATTCGCAGCTTTCGCTGCTTCATTTTCTTGCAGCAATTTTCTTTCTAAGTTTTAGCATAATCATTCTTCGGAAAGTGATGATGAATGAAATTATTGCTTTTGACTTGATGTGATCCATTTGCAAGATTCGAACTCACACTGAGCCTTAAGCAACAGGCTCAATGTGTGGAAGGATCATTTGCTGAGTTCTTGCCACGAACACTTCGGCACAACCTCGACAAGAGGTAAAGGGCGGTTTCGCTGTCTCCTTTTACGTGCTGCTGATGAAACGCAACTAATTGCGGTGCTGAAGTGCCAACTACCGCAAAGTTTGCAAGTTGCTGTGGAAGCATTGCTTGCTCGTGATGCACAGCTATCTACGCTGCCATCTTTGCGCCGAGTTTATTACTCCTCGTATCAGTCCGAAGGCGAATTCGGACGGCGTCCCATTTTAGGGATAGTGATAACAAGTCTCCGCCACTACTCGGAATTTCCGTCCCTGCGCGCACCAATGGCCAGGTATAGGGCACCAATATACTATCTGGGTGGTGCTGCCCGTTTGTTAGTGGACTGTAATGGCGCCAGAATATTGAAGTATTCCGCGTCGTAAGTATTTATACCGAACCAAAGGAAACCAGAAAATAATATGGCCAAATCTTCGGTTGCCCATGCCAATGGTCTGACAATAAAGTAGTGGCTCATACACAACTAAACGGAGTAAATTACATGAGCGCACTAGCCAATCTGAAGCTGACCGCTACCAAAAAGCCTGTTCAAATGTCGCCTGTAGTTGCGCGACGAAATAAGGTAGCCAAGCGGATTTTCGAGCAAATCCAGCTTGCTTCTGCAAAACAAGCTGGCAACACTTTTGCGCCAACGAAGCAGCGCACGATCAAGGACGCTGAAACGGGCGAGAGCAAGATCGTGCAAGTGCCCAAGCGCGTCAAGCCCTGGTCGTGGGTCGGCGAGAATGGCAAGACATGCCTGAGCTTGCACTACGGGTCAAAAGTTGTTGCCATCGAAAAAGGCAAGGCAACCATCGAGCTTTCGAGCGATGCGGACTTGGTCGCAGCTTTGGAAAGCTTGAAAACGGCTGTTCTCGGCGGCGAGCTTGACGCCCAGCTTGAAGCTGTTAGCGGCGCGGTGAAGGCTGGCTTCAAGAAGTGATCCGCGCTTCGCGCACTAGCGCAGCTTTGAATATATTGGCTGCGCTAGTGCCGTGGGGAATTTATGACTATGTTAGAGTATGCGTAAGTCAATGGGAGTGATAATGATCTACGAAGCGATTGAATTGCCATTTACTAACCTTGACATGACATACCTAGACAGCAAGAAATGGGTTAGTAATCTTGTAAAAAAAGCTAATGAAATGCCTACTCAGCAGATGGCAGGGGTTGCTGCATTAGAATATTACGCAGAGGCTTACGAGCCATTAGTGCAAATCAAGCGGGTTCAATTTGTAAGGAAAGATAAACGTGGTAACAGTCACGATAATCTTGAAGTATTTATTTTCGCATGGAATGACGAAGCAACGAAAACCATGTTTATGCTTAAGTATCTTTAACTGACATCGGTAGGGCTGATTGTTACTGCTCTTTATACGTATTCGGCGCTACAGAATTGAGCAGCGATTCCGCACCTGCTAGTTCGGCATTCCAGTCAGAGCTTGAAAATACCATTGCAATGAAGTCCAGACAGTCGCCCCATTCCGATGGGACACTACTTCTAGGCTGCTGAAATGCCAGTCGATTGCCTTCCTCAAATGCAGCCAGAAAAACCCATACGTTATGATTTATCAGCAGCAGATTGCTGATGCTGTCGTAGGAGCGCTGTTGCCAGTCTCCCCCTTGCACATTCAAGTCCCCAAGTGTCAGGATATCGCCTAGAGGACTTGAGTACGGGAACGGCTCTTGGCTGCCAACCATCTTGACGCTCTGTGGTGAATTGTCATACGCCATTGACCACGCATCGGGACGCCGCGAGTAGTGGGGAAGGATTGCGACGCGCTCATACCTCCCGCCCGTCTGAAATGGACTGGCGCTATCAAAGCTGATTCTGATGTTTGGGTTTGTTGTGCTTCTGAGGGCTCTCTGGATGGAAGACAACAGGATTGCCCACTTTGGCGTTGAAACGCCCAGGACATGAATCCAGTCGTGCCCTGCTGACAGCGCGCCATCATCACGCATCACGAGCAAGGTATTGAGCAAATCCTTGATGCCGCCTTTCGTTCCTGCCCCGCCAGCCAGAGCATATCCCGCGCAATCGAACCACTTTACGGCCTTCCACCAATCGAGCGTAGATGCCATATCCAAGCCTTGAACGACATTCAGCCATTTTGTGCGGCCTTGGCGATGGCTGTCGATAAACTTCAAGTTATCTACGGTTAAGGCTGTCAGTTGCTCGACGCTGCACTGACGGAATGGACTGTCTTCGCCAGCACTCGTCGTCGCCCACAGCGGCATATCAATTGTCATTGCGTAGTGGCAATGGGTTTCAAGCCAGCCCAATATCCACTGACGCACAGGGTAAGCGGCGTTCCATACATCTATTGCACTGTCGGCGGTCATCCCTGAGTGCAGCTTGTCATAGTTCGACAACGACCCCTTCCCGATTTGAAAGCCGCCACAATCACCAAGAATGAAGCAATCCGTCCTGCCCATCCTCGTTACCGCGTTATCGGGTGCGCTGCCGAATGGATGCAGCCCAATTGAGTGCAATATTTCGCCGTGATGCCAGAGTCGATTTCCTCGCTGCCAAAATATCAGGTCAGTTAAGTCATAGCCGCGCGGAAATGGGCGACCGCTTGGAAGCGGCTTGATAACCCCTGCTGCAAATCCATCGTTGACTGCTGGGAGATACACAGCATCACTGTCGCTCATCATGGCTTATTGCTTCCGCCAAAGCTCAGCCTCTGCCGCAAAATCGAACGCGGCAGGATCATCAGGCACAACAGATGGATTGGCTACTTGCGGGAGATACGAGGTAAATGCAGTTTGGCAACGAATGCCGCTCTCGTTGGCAGTCGGTACGTATATTGCGTAGTCGGCTGAGGCTGTGCTGAATTGAATTCTCAATAACTCGGCATTGGCGTCAAGCGTGATTTCGCCGCCGATATCAAAGTCAGCCACCGCGCGTAGCGCAGGCATGAGGTCTTTCGTCAGGAAGTGAGCATTCAAGGTCGCCATCTTGAATGCGGGTGTAGGGAACGGTATTTCACGTCGCAACTCGAACTGGTCGTCTTTTAGGACGAACTCGATTGCCAGCAGTCCGTTACGCAGCTCTACCCGACAGACACGGTTAGGCTCTCGCTTGATATACAGGGCATGACTGGCAAACCAGTTGTCGAGGACATCGAGCGCCAGTTGCCGAAACCAGCGCAGTGGTATCTTATGCTGCCAGTCCCATTTGGCGAGGCTCGCGCTATCAATATCTGCCTGCGGAATTGGACTTGCTATGGCCTCATCAGATCGCCAGAAATCCAGGTGGATGAAATCAGTAGGATCGGCAAGATTCCGCATACGCAAAACATGGCTGGCAGAGTCCTCGTGACGATAGGCCTTGAGACTCGTCGTGCTTTCAGCGGCAAACAGATTGAACTCGTAATTGCTGATAGCACGACGTTCCAGAGCGAACCTCGACCGCGTCGATAGGAATACATCAGTGCCTACATCTTCCATCACTGCTGTCTTGGGCCTAGCTATCGTGACAACGCCGCAAGTGGCACGAACGGGACTTAGTATGAATTCGTTGGTGCCGTGGCGGAACAGTAGCCTTCGGACTGATAGCTTTGGAGACTTGTCGCTATACTTTTCTTTCGCCTTGTCGATCAGCGCACGTTGCAGCGAGAAAATGTTTGGCGGCAGGCATTGCGTCCTCAATGTCTCGACGATTGTGCTGATGGAGTTCGGGAGCGCACTGAATGTGTGCTTGAAGTTCGTGACTGCTATGCTTTTGACTACATCGGCGTCATTGGTCGTGCCGAGCAATTGATACCCCGTTGCTGTCTTCCTCACCAATATGGCGCTCAGATCATCGTCAGTAACGGGCAAGGCATCACCGAAATCTAGTGTCGGTGTTCCTGCATTCGCGGCATAGAACTTTTTCGCTACTTCAAACAAGGCATTTTGCTTGGCGCTCTCAGGAACAGCGTTCTTCTTTATCAAGCCTGCGAATGCCGCTTCATCATCCTCGTCCTCGTCTTCGTCGGCATCGCTATTCGACTTGCCGTAGTCGATCAGGCCAGCAATGCCCTTACTGCACTCAATAAACTGCGCCATTCGCGCTACGCCGTCCTTGCCGTAGTAGCGAGGCCTAGAACGATATTCTTCGTCCAGCTTGTTCAATGCGCGGCTATGCCTATCCGTGTCGCTGTCTGAGCAGTTATTGGAACCCCATACGAGGCAGAGAAGTGGCCCATAGTTGGTGCCGTACTTTACCTTCGCTTTGAACTTGCGATTCAGCAAAGCATATTGAGCGTCGAGAAAGTCAGGTATCTTCTCGGCACGAAGCCACCAGAAATAGACTTCGGCAAGATGGCGATAGAAAGCTAGATTCGTCTTCCTGATATTCGCCCATGCAAGGGATCCGTTTTCCTGTAGCTGGAACAGCTCCTTGCGTAGGTTGTTGGTCTTATTTTCTACCGCCTTGCTCGCCATATGTAGCCTCGCGATGGCTATCTCTTAATTTAAGAGATAGCGGATTTGGTATTCGTAGGCCAGGTCGCTGAAGTCATTCTGGCATGTGGCGGCAACTTCGCCAGCGGAGCGCAATACCGCTGGTGCTTGATGGGATAATTCAAGGCGGCGGCGCGGCCACGAAGTCCATCTTCCAGGCAGGGCGGCTCGGGAAGCCTCCCAAGCGTTACTTGAGTAACAGTCTCTTCTGTTCGGACGTCATTGCACACCTACGCTATTGCCCATTTAGGATGCTGGCCAAAGAGAATGCTGGCATTGCTAAGAAGTTTCAGGCTTCTGTTTAAGATACGCCCAAGCTAACTCTGCTTTAGTAATATGTTTGCCAAAGTCGTGTCTCCAAATCAGCACCTTTGCTCCATCAGAACTCGCGTGAAAAATCTCGTCAGCGGCATCCGCTTCGCTGTCAGTTGACCACGGAATGCCATTTGCGTCATACCAGTCCGTTTGTAACTCGGTCAATTGTTCAAATATCAACTCATCCAGTTCCTTAAGTCGTTTTGCGAAATCCATTCCGTGATGCTCCTTATAGAGACGACAAGATTATGTCTTCGTTGCCGTATGCAAGTGTAGATGCGATCATCCGCCGAATCAATAAATACTAAAAAGGGGAGCGCAGACATGAAGATCAAGGAAATCATAACGCCGACAAGGCAGGTGCTAGACGTGCCACCTACGGTCGTCAAGCAGCAAGGCATGGTGTTAGGGGTAGTGAATCAGATCGCGGCCAGTGACGCACAGCAGCCGCCGACAGAAATGGAGAAGGTGTTGGCGATGCGGTCCTACGCCAATTTGAGGAAGCGCACTGACAAGACATACGCCCAACGGCTTCGTCAGCAGTTGGCGAACGCTGAAGCAGCAACACGCTAACCGTTACTTAAGTAACGCCCAGATTGTCGCTCAGATAGGGAATGAAGCGTTACGACTCTTTGCCTCAGCCCCAGACATTAGCTGTCCTTGCATCATACAGATGCACTTTGCACTTAAAGCGGCCAGCGATATGCTCCATATGTTTTTGGTCGGCTTCAGAATAGACGCCAACATATATGCTCAATAGCTTCGGGAACACTTTTTTGCCATGCTTGGCTGCGGCGTTGATCGCATCAATGATGTGATCGTCTGAGTCACCGAAGTTAAAACCGAACGTCACCAACGATCCCGTAACATTTGACAGGCTATCGTAGCAATGTGTCAAATACCGATTGTGCATTATGTGCGTTAGCTTCTCGCGCCCGTTGCCAGCCGTGACGAATATCGGATAGTCGCCGCCGCCAATACGGGCACTAATTTTTTCCAAGAGGTAATGTTCGTTGTCGTATTCCTCTTTGACAATTTCCACGCCTGTGTCGAACAGTGGCAAAGCTCCATGAACATAGAAGATGTCCTGCCCTGCTTTGTGCTTCCCCCATCGTAGCTCCGAGTATTCAAGCTCTTCAGGCGGCACGTACTCGTCAGGACTTTCTCGGTCCCGACCAAATCCATCAACTGCCCTCATGATGTCGTTACGCATCAAGACCCAATAGAGAAGCAGATCGTAGTTTGTCGTGTATATGTGGCCTTTAGTTTCGAGAAACGCCTTAAAAAACGTTGCACAGGCGTTGTTCTTTTCCTGCGGAACTTTAAAGACGTGTTCTGGATGAAGCGCCTTAACGGCGTCTAACAGACTTGCTTTGAGTTTCTTGCTTGCGACTTCGATCTTGCCCTTCAATTTCTTGTCTGTGCCAAAAGCGTCAATCAATGCCGCGAAGGTATCTAACTGCTGCATGATCACCTCGAAGTTCTTGGTTTTGATAATTCCAAGAAGTTTCGAAAGCAGTTCGTCATCTAGGTCGGTGATGAACTCATGCAAAGCATTATAGGAAAATATTGTCGAGTCATAGGCCATGCTGAAGCCATTGCCCATTAGCAGATGAAATTGCCGATCCCCATTCACTTTGATGGACTTAAGAACGTCATCGAACGTTTCTATTTTCATATGCGCTCTTAACATCCCTCACAAACGGTCTTGAGAAACTTCTCTAATGCAAAGCAACCTGCAATTAGACAATCTCGAAACTTATCTTGGAGAGAATTGCTGTTGCTGTCAAAGAGCAAGTCGGCGTTCAATGCTATTCGCCGATTTGCTTAAGCCGCTTTAGCAATGCATTGTTCAAGTATTTGCGTAATGCTTGACTCTGGCAATGCGACCAACAGCTTTACTCCGCCTACGAGATTTAGCTCTTTCATTATCGAGCGAAATCGGACCCGATCGAATAGTGCTTGGTTAGATTTGTACGACTCATGCAATTTCTTCAATACCGCAGAAAATAGACGTATGTTTTGCGACGTAGTAGGACGTTCAATTATGTTTGCACGAACGTCGCTCTGGTATAGAAGGCATGTAAGTGCATCCTCAAAAGTGATTCCATCAACTCTGCTACATAACGAAGCTTGCCACCACAAACGTGACGCTGCATTATCACGTTCTATCCCGCGACCTCCGATACAGAAGAAGTGCGCTTTGATGTGCTTGATAGCCGCTTCATTATCTTCGGGTATCGGCCATCTGGATCTCGTATATCCAAGCAATAGCGTATGGCACAGATAGACCCATAAGCGCTCATCACGTGCAAGATAATGAGAAACTGATCCCATTGCTTCGTACATTAGTACGCAGTTTTCTACTTCCTTCAAATTATCTTTATCACAGTTGATTAATGCCAGCTTTGCTTCATCGATAGCAAGACTGGTTTCAAAATGACAGGACGTGTCGGAAGCAAGAAAGTCAAAATTGCCAGTTCTATAAACATCAAGATTGTCTTCGACTTTGGACAGGAGCTCTTGAACTTTTGCGCTTTTTAGGAAGTTAGCCTTCATTATTCGCCCCCTTAAACACGTAGGATTCAAGTAACTTAATGGGGTTTTGCATAAGCCGCTCGGCGAGCAAATATGAGTCACCCCCGTTGATGTCAAGACCCTTATTGTGAGCCTGCCCCAACATTACTTTCGCCCACTTTTTATCTTCGTATGTTGCTCGCGTATCCGCGACTTGCAATTTTTGTATTGCCTGCATCACCGCAGCGAAGTAGATTGAGTTGATCAGGACAGCTCGGTTATTTTTCGAATTTCTCGCGTTGTCGATGCTTTCTTTCATCTTCGGGCTGACTTCAATCTGAATATGTTCCTCGTCGAACCCAATTGTCCATACCCCGTCGCTTTGCTCATCCTTTTTTACGAGTTCGAATACCGAAGTTATGGGCTTAAGGAGGTCGCGATCAATGTAAAACACTTGAGCGTCATCTTGAGCCAGAACATCACCAACAACAAATGCAAACGGCCCAGCGCCAAATTCGGCATTGATGTCTGGTGAAGCGAATGTTGGAATGTCTTTTTTTACCACGACGTACGGGTTCACCCTTACCTCGCCACGTAGCTGACCGATATCAAACTCTGCCGATGCGGTCTTAGCTGATGACGACACAACATGCTGATAGTAGGTATCGCGGCATGAAATCGCGGCAACGTATTCTGCATTGCCAAGGTGTATCTCATTCACAATTTCATCCGATGAAATCGCGTAGCCTATATTGACTTTGATTGTTTCCTTACCGACGACAAACTCAACAGTTGCCTGAAACTCAACGTCGACGTAGTCATCGCTAAACGGTCTCAAGACAGGATAGGGAAACGCCTTGTTCTTATCAAACTTCATGGGCCACCACCTTCAACGCACCTGAAAAGTTCTGGTTTAGTTCAATATCTAGGCTGACACGTGCGCCTGCGAGAACATCGAGTACGACACCACCAGCAATTAAGGTCCCTTTATCTGCTTTGCCTATCGCAATGTCGTAATCGCTGTCTGCTCCAGCCTCTTTTACGTGAATCGATATCTTTCCTGATTTAACAGGTGTCAAAGAGAGCCTTCTGCCATTTGTGCCTGATAGGATGGCGCGAACGTTGTTGATGTCAACGGATGGTTTGTGAGACCCTCCGCCACTCGTACCCCCTTCACCGCCTCCTGTTCCACCCATACCGTCGCCACCTCCCGCGCCTGTATCGCCTCCGCCACCATCCTCGGTACCGTCGCCTTCACCATCGCCACTGTAGGCACCTGCTCCCGAATCCTTTTCAGTTGTCACCTTAGTTTTGATCGGTTTAGCCCTGATAATGACATCCCCGTATGGGTTGATTTCCTCAGTTCCTTTACCTGTGTCACTGGCTCCCTCGTCGCCGAAAAAGTCCTTAAGCTCATCAATTTCGGTGACTTCGGATATAGTGGCCCCCGTTTTCAAGACAGTGGTTTAAGCTGTCCGCTGTCATGAGGAACGAGAAGATATGAAGGAAGCTAAGCATCGGCAGGTTCACTCGCCTGAGTTCAAGGCGAAGGTCGGCCTGGAGGCATTGAGGGG